>NZ_WWKH01000338.1:0-2864 GCF_009865595.1 Streptomyces sp. SID1328
GCGCGCTCGGCCTCCCGCCACCGCGCGAGCGCCTCCGGGCGCAGCCCGAACGCCTGCAACTGCAGCCCGCCCCAGGTCTCCTCGCCGGTCACCTGACCCTCCACGGTGGCGCCGAGCCCGAGGGGTACGGCGACGAACTGGCGGACGGTGCCCCTGCCGGAGTTGATGCCGTCCAGCCAGGGCTGCCGGGGGAGCGTGACGTAGTTCTGCGGGTCCCGCGCCAACGCGCCCCGCCAGGGCTTGCCGGAGACCGCGCACACCTTGCCCACGCCGACCTGGAGGGCGGCCGGTTCCGTCGTCCCGGCGAAGCCGAGCCACATCGCCTCGCGCAGGTACATCGGCAGCAGCACCCCGCCGCGCGCCCGCCACGCCTCCGGTACCCGGTCGGCGTAGTCCGCGACCCGGCGCAGCGGGAACTCGCCCAGCCCCGGCGGCAGCGGATGCGTACCCCGCTCCGGGAGCCGCAGGGTGCGCACGAACCGCACCACCACCCCCTCGCCCAGCCGCAGCGTGTTCCCGTCGATCCGCACCCCGGCCCGCTCGGCCATCGGCCCGCCCCCTCGAAGCTCCGGCACCGGTCGCGCCCGGTGTCCCCTCACCCAGAACGCCCGCCGACCCCCGCACGGTTCCGCCAGAGGTCGTCCTGTACGCCCAGGCGCTGGCGCAGGCGGTTCATGCGGGGCATCTTCGCGCGCTGCTGGCGGGAGACGCGGTCCAGCTCCTCCAGGAGACGGCGGCTGCGGTGCTCGGTGTCCAGCTCGTCGATGATCCGGCTGACCTCGGTGAGGACGGCCCCGAGCAACTGCCAGTCCTCGTGGTCCTCCCCGACGTGCGCGAGGAGCTGCTCCGCGAGCCGGTCGCGGGTGGCGGCGGCCGTGTGCAGCTCGGCGGTGAGCCGGGCCTCGGCCGACTCGGCGTTGGCGCTCAGGTCGGTGGTCACCAGTACCGCGAAGCTCACCACGGCGTCCGCGATCTCGGACAGCACCTGTTCCACGGTCTGCCCGATCGGCGGCGGGAACAGCTCCTTGGGGCCGCGTGCCTTCGCCAGGTCGGTGAAGGAGCGGGCCAGTACCCGCAGGACGACCGTGCAGATCTCCAGGGTGTCGAGGCCGGTGCGCAGCACCACCCGGTGCAGCAGGCCCTCCTTGACCCGCGGGTTGAGCCTCAGGCTCTCCTCGGCCTGCCGCAGGGCCGCGTCCACCTGGATGATGTCGTGGTCCAGCCGGCGTGCCTCGTGCAGCCGTTCGGCCGCGCGCTGCCAGGGGATCGCGCCCGCCGCCTCCTCACCCATCCGGAGCATGAGCTGACGCAGCCTGCGGGCCAGCCCCTCGATGGACCGCCCGGCCGCGTCCACCCACACCGGGGGCGGCAGCAGCAGATTGCAGGCCATGCCGATGATGGCGCCGATCAGGGTCTCCACGATCCGCGCCCACGCGGTGTAGCCGACCGTGGTGACGCCGAGCACGAGCATCGCGCTGATCGCCACCTCGTTCACGTACTCGTCCACGCGCACCAGGTGACCCACGCTCAGGGCGGCCACCAGCAGCAGGGCCAGGCTCCACCAGGTCAGGCCGACCAGGAGGCTGAAGACGATGGCGACCAGCACGCCCGTCACCACGGAGTTCACCCGGCGGATGCCGTTGGTGAGGGTGGCGAAGAAGGTGACCTGGACGACCAGCAGGGCCGTCAGGGGCGCGGTCAGCGGCGCCGGTTCCGGGCTGAGCCGCAGCGCGATCACATAGGCGACCGTGGCCGCGGCGGCCGACCGCAGTGTCTGGACGACCACCGGCTCCCGGCGGCGCGCGGCCAGGCGCCGCAGCGCCCCGGCCCACTTGCGTCGCTGCTGCGCGTCCATCCACTTCCGTACGTCTGGCATCCTTTGGCGTCTTCCCTTTCCGTAACCGTGCCGAACGGGGCCGTTCGAGCACCGTGTACGCGAAAGGGGCAGCCCTCAGACGTACAGGCGATCGACGAAGGCGTTCAGGTTGCCGCCCGCGCGGGCGATCTGCTCCTCCGTCGTGAGGCTCTCCTCGAACCTGCTCCCCGACTCCGGCACCTTCTTCCCCCGGACATACAGGGAACACGCCAGGTCGGCACACATGTACACGCCGACGGAGTTGCCCTCGCGGCCCGCCGCCCCGGCCTTGCGGGCGGTCATCAGCGAGACCCCGCCGCCGCGATGGGTCGTCAGGCACAGCGAGCACATGCTGCGGTGCTGGAAGCCGCGCCGGACCGTCGGATAGCGCAGCGCGATGCCGACCAGAGCGGTGCCGCGTTCGAGGACCAGATAGCTGCGGTCGGGCGCTCCCGGATCGCGCCAGCCCAGGAAGTCCAGGTCGTCCCAGGGGCGTTCGGCGAGGTCGCGGGGGACGGCCAGCCGCTTGGCGTCGCCCTTGGAGCAGTTGACGAAGGAGGCGCGGATGTCCTGCTCGGCGAGGGGTCGCATCGGGAGAGTCCTTCTATTGTAGCCATGAGCCTAGGAGGTCTAGGTTTACGAGGGTATAGAGCGCCGCCGGGCCGGGCCAAGCGGTTTTCCGCGCGCCGTTCCTACTCGGCCTCGGCGCCCCGTGCCCGAGGCGGCCACACGCCGGGCGCGAGCACCCCCAGGGCGTAGGCGCGGGCGACCAGTTCGGTGCGGTTGGCCGCGTGCCAGCGGGCGGACAGGCGGCGCAGGTGATACGCGACACCGTCCCGGCTCAGGCCCAGCTCACGGGCGGCCCGGCCGGTGGTGGCGCCCCGGGCCAGCAGCGCCAGCACCGCGCCCTCGACCGGGGTGACGGACGCCGGTTCGGCGGCGGGCTCCGGCTCGCTCTGTCCGAGCACCCGGAGCATCACCAGCAGCGCCGGGGTCTCGTTCGTGGAGT
>NZ_WWKH01000339.1:0-2751 GCF_009865595.1 Streptomyces sp. SID1328
GATGGCCTCAAGACGCTTCTCCGCCGTCCGGAACGTGCCATGGGGCTGCTCGACCGTGCCCTCGGAGCGGGGGAAGAACTCGTACCAGGAGCCGTAGAGGGCGCGTTCGCGCTCCACCAGCAGCGGCATCGGGTCCGAGGCAGTCACCAGCTCCCGCAGGGGGTACTGGGCGAGGACCGCCGCCACCTCCGGGCCCAGGGCGTCCTTCAGACGGTGGTTCACCGAGAGGGTGTCGTCGCCCAGGGCGTGGGCGGCGGCCAGGACGAGGTCGCGCTCCGGGCCCCTGGGCGCTCCGGCGGCCGCGCGCTCGTAGAGCTCGGCGCCCTCCTCCAGCACCAGGCCGGTGTCGATCCCGGCCGGGATCTTGATGCCGGCCGCGTGCCGCCAGGTGGCGATCGGATCGGACCATGCCTCCACGCGGTAGGTCCAGTGGCCGGTGGCGTCCGGGGTGATGTCCGCGCCCCACACGTCGCTGCCGGGGGACAGCTCGCGCATCGGGGTCCACGGACCGCGCCGGCCCTTGGGACCGCGCAGGACCACATTGGCGCCCACCGCGTCATGTCCCTCGCGGAACACGGTCGCGGTCACCTGGAACGTCTCCCCGGCCACCGCCTTCGCCGGGCGCCTGCCGCACTCCACGGCCGGCCGGACATCACGTACCGGTACGCGGCCGATGGCCGGGGTCCTGCGCATGGATCTCACCTCCGCCGTGCGCGAAGCCGGGCACACGGGGCCCGGCTTCGCGGTCCTGGATACGGGCCGGCAGGTGCCGTCCCGTAAAGGGAACGCCATGTACGGTGCCAGGTCAGGGGCTTGGCGCCGTGGATCGCCGCTCCGGGGACTGCGCGCGTCGCGCCGCCCGTCCGGGCCGCGGCCGCCCGTCCTGCTCGCTCAGCCGGCCGGGCGGGGTGGAGCGCAGATACCGCTCCGCGGCGTCCGCCGCCTCCCTGGCGCAGCGTTTTCCCATCAACACGCACAACGTGTAGCCCGAGTCCTCGAAGGTGCTCCGGACCGTGCGGTCGTGGGGCGAGGCGAGCATCACGCGCTCCCACGCCCGGTAACGCCGCAACTGCCGGGCCACTTCGGCCTTGGCGGGTAGCAGCATGGTCCCCTTCACCTTCCACGGCTCTCGACGTCGCGTTCCCGACGGTCGGGTGGTGTCCGAGCACGGAAGGGCGCGGAACCGTTACGGCGATCGAGGGCTTTCACTCATGGTGCACGTGTAAACACACTCCGTCCTGTTGGATCTTCAACAACCTCGCCGTCCGTGGTGCTCGTGTTGCACGAATGGCGTAGCAGCCGCAGTGTGGATGATGACTCAGAAGCGACTGGCATTCACGCTGAGTGTCCGGTGATCCCGCCGGACGGCCGTGGAGCAGGAGCTTCGCCGGTGAGGAGCAAGCGACAATGGAGACCGCAGTGCCTCGCTACTACCACCTCGACGTGGAAGTCAGCCCGGAACGGGTGGGACAGGTCAGCCGCATCCTGGCCGCCCACCTCAGTCACTGGGACCTCGACAATCTCGTGGACCCCGTCCGCCGCGGCACCGAGATTCTGCTGCGCGCCATCGACCAGCACGCCCCGGACACCACCACCTCGATCGAGATGTGGTGGAACGGCCAGCACCTCATCACCGCCATCGGCGGCGGCGACCGCGACCTCGGCCCGGACGAGGGTCTGCGCGCCTGCCTCGCGGACATCGCCGCGATGAGCGACGGGTGGGGCTGCTGCGCCACCGAGACCGGGGCCAGGATCATCTGGTTCTCGCAGCGTGCCCGTGCCGACCAGCGGGTCCCGCTGGTCCCGACCGCTCCCTCGCCGCACATCGGCCGGATGCTGCGCGTGCCCCGCGCGGCCCCGGTGCCCGAAGGGGTCGCCGAGGTGCCCGCCGGCGCTCTGGCGGGCGCCCGGTGACGGCCAGGAAGTCCCGGAAGGGGGTGCCCGTGTGGAGCGGGCACCCCTATCCGTTGGGCGCCTCCTACGACGGCCAGGGCACCAACTTCGCGCTGTTCAGCGAGGTCGCCGAGCGCGTGGAACTGGTCCTCGTCGACGACGCGGGCGCCGAGACGCCCGTACCCCTCCACGAGGTCGACGGGTCCGTGTGGCACGGGTATCTGCCGGAGGTCGGGCCGGGCCAGCGGTACGGGTACCGGGTGCACGGTCCCTGGCAGCCCTCCCTCGGCCACCGCTGCAACCCGGCCAAGCTGCTGCTGGACCCCTACGCCCGGGCCGTCGACGGCCAGATGGACAACGACCCCTCGCTGTACGAGCGCGACCCGCACGGCCCGGCACCCGCCGACAGCGCCGGGCACTCGATGCTGGGCGTGGTCACCGACCCCTACTTCGACTGGGGCGACGACCGCCCGCCGGGGCACCCCTACTCCGAGTCCGTCATCTACGAGACCCATGTGCGCGGCCTGACCCGGACCCACCCGGACGTGCCCGAGCGGCTGCGCGGCACCTACGCCGGGCTGGCGCACCCCGCGGTCACCGAGCATCTGACCTCGCTCGGCGTCACCGCGGTCGAGCTGATGCCGGTCCACCAGTTCGCGCAGGACGGTGTGCTGCGCGACCGGGGGCTGTCCAACTACTGGGGCTACAACACCATCGGCTTCTTCGCCCCGCACAACGCCTACGCCGCTCTCGGCTCGCGCGGCCAGCAGGTCAACGAGTTCAAGGCCATGGTCAAGGCGATGCACGCGGCCGGCCTCGAAGTCATCCTCGACGTGGTCTACAACCACACCGCCGAGG
>NZ_WWKH01000340.1:0-12111 GCF_009865595.1 Streptomyces sp. SID1328
TTCCTGCTGGAGCACTTCTGGTGGGGCTCGGTGTTCCTGATCAACCTGCCGGTGATGGCGGTCCTGGTCCTGGTCGGCATCCGCACCCTGCCCGAGTCCCGCGACCCGAACCCGGGCCCGTGGGACCTGGCGAGCGTGCTGCTGTCGCTGGTCGGCATGCTCGCGCTGGTCTACGCGGTCAAGGAGGCCGCCACCCACGGCTTCGGCCCGCTCACCCTGGCCACCGGCCTGCTGGGCGCGGCCGCGCTGTACGGCTTCGTGCGGCGCCAGCTCACCCTTGCGACCCCGCTGCTGGACATGCGGCTGTTCAGGCACCGGGGCTTCAGCGGGGCGGTGCTCGCGGATCTGCTGACCGTGCTCGGGATGTCGGGGCTGGTGTTCTTCCTGTCCCAGTTCCTGCAACTGGTCCAGGGCCGGCACCCGTTCGAGGCGGGTCTCGCCGAACTGCCCGCCGCCGTCGGCGCGGTGGTGGCCGGCCTGATCGCGGGCCGTGCGGCCCGCCGCTTCTCGGTACGCGCGGTGGTCTCCGGCGGCCTCGCCGCGATCGGCGTCTCCCTCGCCGTCCTCACCACGCTCGACGCCACCACCGGCTACCCCCTGCTCGGCGCCGCCCTGCTGATCGTCGGCACCGGCGCGGGCTTCTCCTTCACCGTCACCTCCGACGTGATCCTCTCCAGCGTGGACAGGAACCGCGCGGGCGCAGCCTCAGCGGTCTCGGAAACGGCCTACGAACTGGGCGCGGCCCTGGGAATCGCCCTGCTGGGCTCCATCGTCACAGCGGCCTACCGCGACTTCGCGGCCCCGCCGGGCACCCCGGAATCGGCCCACGAGTCCCTGGGCGCGGCAGTGGAAGCATCAGCGGGGATGCCCGCCCCGACGTCAGAGGCGTTGCTGGAAGCGGCCAGAGAGTCGTTCGTGCACGGCCTGCACCTGGCGTCGGGAGCGGGAGCGGCGGTCCTGCTCAGCACGGCGCTGGCGGCGTGGTTCCTGCTGAAGAACCAACGGCAGGGCGGAGGCTTCTAGCCCTTCGGCTTTCGGGGGCGCGGGGAACCGCGCCCCGCCACAGCGCACCCGCACCCGCAGACCAACCTCAGGCGGCCTTGGCCTTCGTGGCGTACATGTCCACGTACTCCTGCCCGGAAAGCCGCATGACCTCAGCCATCACGGAATCGGTGACCGCCCGCAGCACATAGCGATCCCGGTCCATCCCCTCGTACCGCGAGAACTCCATCGGCTCGCCAAAGCGCACCGTGACCTTCCCCGGCCGGGGAAAACCCTTCCCGCCGGGCTGGAGCTTGTCCGTCCCGATCATGGCGAACGGCACCACGGGCGCCCCCGTCATGAGCGTCAGCCGGGCAATTCCCGTACGCCCGCGGTAGAGCCGCCCGTCGGGAGAACGAGTCCCCTCGGGATAGATGCCGAAGACCTTGCCCTCTTCAAGGACCCGGCGCCCCGTCATCAGCGCCGCCACACCACCGTTCGCGCCGTCCCGGTCCACCGGGATCATGCCGACCCCGGTGAAGAACCAGGCCATGGCCCGACCCTTGATCCCCTTACCGGTGACGTACTCGTCCTTGCCGATGAACTGCACCTGCCGCTTGGACACCACCGGCAGCACGATCGAGTCGATGAACGTGAGATGGTTGCCCGCCAGGATGACCGGGCCCTCACCGGGGATGCGCTCGAGGCCCTCCACCTGGGGGCGGAACATCAGGCGCATGGCCGGCGCGAGCACTGCCTTGATGAGCGCGAAGCGGGACAACGGGTCCTCCAGGCCGAGCGGACGATATGAGTCTGTGCAGGTGAGGACATTACTCGCGGCTACGGGGAAAGCGCACATCGGGCCGCGCGATTCACCGAGGTCTTACGTGTTGTTGACACGGGCTCATCCCTCACGGAACACCCCGCCGTGCCATCGGCCCGCACCCGCGTGTTCCCCCCGAGGTCTCCCCTCCGTCATGTCCACGCCCCTACGATCGGCGCGCACCCCAAGAGACACAGCACAGGTCAGACCCACGAAGACCCTTGTAACGACAGCGGGAGACGCGTATGGAAAGCGACCGGACCAACCAGCCCTCGCGCGCGACCGGACGGCGCGCGGTCCTCGGTGCGGCGGTCCTCGGCGCGGGCGGCGCGGTCCTCGGACTGCCCTCCGCCGCCCGGGCGGCGGACACCCGGACGGCCGGGTCCGGCGGACGCGGCCTGAAGAGCCTGCCGGTGCCGACGATCATCGGTCACCGGGGCGCCAGCGGTTACCGCCCCGAACACACCTTCGGCTCCTACGACCTCGCACTGGAACTCGGCGCCGACATCGTGGAGGCCGGTGACCTGGTGCCCACCAAGGACGGGCATCTCGTCTGCCGTCACGAGCCCGAGATCGGCGGCACCACCGACGTCGCCTCGCACCCCGAGTTCGCCGGCCGCAGGACCACCAAGGTCCTCGACGGGGTCTCCGTCACCGGCTGGTTCACCGAGGACTTCACGCTCGCCGAGCTGAAGACGCTGCGTGCCGTCGAGCGCATCCCGGCCAACCGCCCGCACAACACCCTCTACAACGGCCGCTGGGAGATCCCCACCTTCGAGGAGGTGCTGAAATGGCAGGACGCCCGCACCCGTGAGCGCGGCCGCCAGGTGTGGATCTACCCCGAGCTGAAGCACCCCACCTACTTCCGCCGCCTCGGCCTGGACCCGGAGCAGCGGGTGGCCAAGCTGCTGCGGAAGTACGGCAAGGACACCCGGAATTCGCCGGTCGTCCTGCAGTCCTTCGAGCCGACCAGCATCCAGCGGCTCAACCGGATCGTCGACAATCCGCTGGTCGTCCTCCTCGACGCCGCGGGCACCCGCCCCTACGACTTCGTCGCCACCGGCGACCCCCGCACGGTGGCCGACCTGGTCACGCCGAAGGGGCTGCGCGAGATCGCGGGGTACGCCCAGGGCATCGGTCCCACCCTGGACCTGGTCATCCCGAAGAAGTCCGACGGCACGCTGGGCGAGCCGACCCGGCTGGTCGCCGACGCGCACAAGGTCGGCCTGATCCTGCACCCGTACACCATGCGCAACGAGAACCCGTTCCTCCCGGCCGAGTTCCGCAAGGGCAGCGCCCCGGACGGCTACGGGGACGTGTTCGGCGCGTACCGCACCTACTTCGCGACCGGGATCGACGGCGTCTTCACCGACAACGCCGACACCGGGGTGCTGGCCCGCGCCGACTTCCTGGGCCACTGAGTCCGGACGGAGCGTCAACACCCGCGCCCCGCACCCGCCGATCCGGGTGACAGCGCGCCGTCCCGGAAACCCGCGTGCCGGGACGGCGCGTCTCGACGCATATGACCCACGACCTGCTGACCGAGCTGCGCCCGCTCCTCACCGCGGAGGCGTCGGCCGAGGCATATGCCTCGGGGAGCGAACCCGGTGATCTGGAACAGGCCGTCTGGCTCCGGCTGCTGGAGCGGCTGCAGAGCCAGGGGCCGCCCCCGGACCCGTCCGGCTGGCTCCGCGACGCCGTACGCGACGAAGGGCGGCTGAGCCGCCGTACCCACGGCGTGGAGCGGCCCTACGACGACGAGCCCGCCGACGACACCGGGCCCGGCCCCGAACAGCTGGCCCTCAGCGCGGCCCGGCACCGGGTGGTACGGGACGCGGTCCGCAGGCTGCCCGGCCGCTGCCCGCGCATCATGGCGGCCCTGCTCTCCCCGCGCGATCTCACCTACCGCGAGATCGCGGGGGAGTTGGGCATCTCACAGGGCAGTCTCGGACCGGAACGCTCCAGATGTCTGGGATGTCTGCGACGAATGCTGGCGGCGGAGGTTGCCAGTGCCGAAGCACGGGGATAGAGGTGGGGGACAA
This sequence comes from Streptomyces sp. SID1328, assembly GCF_009865595.1. NCBI lineage: Bacteria > Bacillati > Actinomycetota > Actinomycetes > Kitasatosporales > Streptomycetaceae > Streptomyces > Streptomyces sp. SID1328. The sequence continues at coordinate 3,847 of NZ_WWKH01000340.1, forward strand.
CAGTGATCAGGTGAGCGGGAGGCATGCGCACATGGGCATGAGCGTGACCATCTCGGCGGCGGCCGAGCCGGACGCGGAGCAGATCTTCCGGCTCCAGTACCTCTGCTTCCAGAGCGAGGCCGCGCGCTACGGGAACTACCGCATCGACCCGCTGGTGCAGAGCCTGGACCAGGTGCGCGAGGAGGTCGCCGCCGACTGCGTCTTCGTCGCCCGGCTCGGGGACGAGGTGGTCGGCTCGGTGCGCGGCCGGCTCACCGAGGACGGCGCGGCCGCCATCGGCATGCTCTGCGTCCACCCCCGCCTCCAGGGCCACGGCATCGGTGCCCGTCTGCTGGGAGCGGCCGAGAAGGCACTCGCCGAGCAGCGCGGCGCCACCACGTACCGGATGCGGACAGGGCACCGCAGCGAGAGCGGGCTGCGGCTCTGCCGCAAGCTGGGCTACCGGGCCGTGGGCCGCTCACTGGGCGCCGACGGCGTCGAGATGATCGTCCTGGAGAAGCCGGCCGCCGCCTACGCGGCCACGGCCTGACGCGCCTGGGGGCAGGCGGTCTCAGGCCGCCTGCCGCCGCCGCGCCGCGCGCAGCCAGTACAGCGCGGTCAGGGGAAGCAGAACGGGAATGAAGACGTACCCCATGCCGTAGTCCGACCACACGGTCGCGTCCGGGAACGCGGACGGCTCCACCAGCGTCCAGGTGCCCACGATCAGCACCCCCGCGAGCTCGGCGGCACAGCACACCACCGCCGCCCGGCGGGCCGCCTCGCCGCCCCGCACCAGGGTGTAGGTGATGAACCCGTACACCACGCCCGCGAGCGCCGACAGCGAGTACGCGAGCGGTGCCCGGTCGAACTCCGTGGCGATCTGGTAGACCGAGCGCGACACGGCGCCGACCACCATCACGCCGTAGAACCAGACCAGCAGCATGCCCGGCCCGCTGATCAGCCGGGCCGGCTTCTCCTCCAGCGCCGTCATGTCAGCCTCCCCAGATGTCAAAGAGCCGTACTTCGAGAACGGCCAGCACCACGCCGCCCGCCGCGACCGTCACCGAGCCCCAGCGCGTGCGCTCGGCCAGCGACATGAAGCCCGCCGCCGGGACGCACGCCAGCGCGCCCAGCAGATACGCCACGAAGATCGTGGTGCCCTGGTCCGGCTTCTCGCCCCGCGCCAGCAGCACGATCCCGACGACCAGCTGGACCACGGCCAGCAGGGACACCACGGCCATGCCGATGAAGTGCCAGTCCTTGGTCGGCTGGTCCCGGTGTGCGGCCCAGCCGCACCAGGCCGCCAGGAGCAGCGCGGCGATCCCGGTCACCAGCGTCAGGGCATTGAGCATGCGGAGACCTTATTACGGCCGAATCGGACGCCCGTCGCCGCCCCCGGCACGCGGACGAGCACCGTGGTGTTGGCCACAGCCGCCGGCGCCGCGGGGCCCGGCGCCGCTCCTCTCGCATGCGCCCCTGCCCCGTGCTGACGCGGGTGACCCGGCGCTCACCTGGGACGGTGCGTCTCGCCGGCGCCGTCCAAGGATGTCCAGCATGTGGACAGGTCTCTCCGGTCCGCGCGGCCGGTCTGGTTTACTGACCGCATGACCACGACGAGCAGCCGCACCCTTGCGACCGAGGCGACCCACACGCCCGGTGCTCGTTGTATGTGTCGCATGACGTGCCGAATGCGCGCCTTCTAGAGGGCCCCCGCACCATCTGAGAGCCTCGCGCCCCGAAGCGAGAGCCATTGGCCCGGCCCGGCACCGGAACACCGGCGTACCGGACCCCGTGCCGTTCGCGCACACGCTGTTCTCCCCGGTTCACTCGCCACCGCGAGAACCGTGCCGCGTCCCTGAAATGCAATCCCATGCACCTTCCCCCAAGCTCTCGGCTTCGCTCGAGCAGGGGGGACCCCCACCGGGCACACCCGCGCCCGGCACTCGACAGTGACGGAAACCCCTGTGATCACCACCTCGGGCCTGACCAAGGTCTACCGCTCACGCGGCCGTGAGGTCACCGCCCTCGACGGCGTCGACCTCCACGTCCGCGAAGGAGAGGTCTACGGCGTCATCGGCCAGTCCGGCGCCGGAAAGTCCTCCCTGATCCGCTGCGTCAACCTGCTGGAGCGCCCCACCGCCGGCACCGTGACCGTCGCCGGGCAGGACCTCACCGCCCTCGCCGGCCGCGGACCGCGCGCGGGCAGGGAACTGCGCCGGGCCCGCAGCCACATCGGCATGGTCTTCCAGCACTTCAACCTGCTGTCCTCGCGCACCGTGCAGGACAACATCGAGCTGCCGCTGGAGATCCTCGGAAAGTCCGGCAAGGAGCGCTCCCGCAAGGCGCTGGAACTGCTCGACCTCGTCGGTCTCGCCGACAAGGCGAAGTCCTACCCGGCCCAGCTCTCCGGCGGCCAGAAGCAGCGCGTCGGCATCGCCCGCGCCCTGGCCGGCGACCCGAAGGTGCTGCTCTCCGACGAGGCCACCAGCGCCCTCGACCCGGAGACCACCCGCTCCATCCTCCAGTTGCTGCGCGACCTGAACCGGCAACTGGGCCTGACCGTCCTGCTGATCACCCACGAGATGGACGTGGTGAAGTCGATCTGCGACTCCGCCGCGCTCATGGAGAAGGGACGCATCGTGGAATCCGGCACCGTCAGCGAACTGCTGGCCACCCCCGGCTCGCAGCTGGCCTCCGCCCTGTTCCCGGTCGGTGGCGAGGCCAGTGCCGACGACCGCACCGTCCTCGACATCACCTTCCACGGCGAGGCGGCCACCCAGCCGGTCGTCTCCCAGCTGGCCCGCACCTACAACATCGAGATCTCGATCCTCGGCGCGGCCATCGACACCGTCGGCGGCCTCCAGATCGGCCGGATGCGCATCGAACTGCCCGGCCGCTACGAGGACAACGTGGTGCCGGTCGGCTTCCTGCGCGAGCAGGGCCTCCAGGTCGACGTGGTCGACGCCGAGGGTGAGCCCGTTCTGGTGACGGAGGGTGCGAAGTGACCTGGTCCGAGATACAGCCGCTGCTGTCCCAGGCGTGTTCCGAGACCTTCTCGATGGTGCTCTGGTCCACCCTGATCGCCATCGCCCTCGGCCTGCCGCTGGGCATCCTCCTCGTCCTCACCGAGCGCGGCGGACTGCTCCAGAACGTCGTCGCCAACAAGGTGATCGGCCAGGTCGTGAACGTCGGCCGCTCGATGCCGTTCATCATCCTGATGGTCGCGCTGATGAGCTTCACCCGCTGGGTGACCGGCACCACCATCGGCACCACCGCCGCGATCGTGCCGCTCGCCATCGGCGGCATCCCGTTCTTCGCCCGGCTGGTCGAGACGGCCGTCCGCGAGGTGGACGGCGGACTCGTCGAGGCCGTGCAGGCCATGGGCGGCAACAGCTGGACCATCGTCCGCAAGGTGCTCATCCCCGAGGCGCTGCCCTCGCTGATCGCCAGCACCACGACGACGATCATCGCGCTCATCGGCTACTCGGCCATGGCCGGCACGGTCGGCGGCGGCGGGCTGGGCGACCTCGCCGTCCGCTACGGCTACCAGCGCTTCGAGACCGGACTGATGTGGATCACCGTCGGCATCCTCGCCGTCGTCATCTCCCTCATCCAGTTCGCCGGTGACTTCGCCGCCCGCTCCCTGCACGGCCGCGGCGGCTCCGGACCGGTGCCGAAGCTGCGCCTGCTCAAGGCCAAGGAGCCGGCCGCCGCCGACATCTCCAAGGTCGCCTGAGCGCCCGCAGGCCCCCTCAAGACTTCCCGGCCACCCAAGTCCGGGGTCGCACCACCTCTTTAAGGAAAGGCACTTTTCGTGCGTAACACCGCCAAGCTCACCACCGCCGTCCTCGCCGCCGGAGCCCTCACCCTCGGTCTCTCCGCCTGCGGCTCCGGGAAGGACTCCGGCTCCACCGACACCAGCGGACCGCTGATCGTCGCCGCGAGCCCCACCCCGCACGCCGAGATCCTCGACTTCGTTCAGAAGAACCTGGCGAAGAAGGCCGGACTCGACCTGCAGGTCAAGGAGTTCACCGACTACATCACGCCGAACACGGCCACCGAGGACGGCTCGGTCGGAGCCAACTACTTCCAGAACCAGCCGTACCTCGACGACTTCAACAAGAAGCGCGGCACCCACATCGTGCCCGTCGTCACGGTTCACCTGGAGCCGCTCGGCCTCTATTCCCACAAGGTCAAGAAGGCCGACGACCTCAAGAGCGGTGCGACCGTCGCCGTCCCCAACGACGCCGTCAACGAGGCCCGCGCCCTCAAGCTGCTGGCCGCCGACAAGCTGATCACCCTCAAGGACGGCGTCGGCTCCGAGGCCACCCCCGCCGACATCACCAAGAACCCCAGGAACCTGAAGTTCAAGGAGGTCGAGGCGGCCCAGACCCCGCGCTCCCTGGACGACGTGGACGCGGCGGTCGTCAACGGCAACTACGCCATATCCTCCGGCCTCAAGCCCGCCAAGGACGCCATCTTCCTGGAGTCCGCGAAGAACAGCCCCTACGGCAACTTCCTCGCGGTCAAGAAGGGCAACGAGAACGACCCGCGGGTCAAGAAGCTGGCGAAGCTGCTCACCTCGCCCGAGGTGAAGAAGTTCATCCAGGACAAGTACCAGGGTTCCGTCATCCCCTCCTTCTGATCCCGCTGACCGCACCCGGCAGCCGGACCCCGACCGCTCTCAAGGGGATCGACCCATGCGCAAGACCACCTGGCTCGCGGCGGCCACCGCCGCGGCCCTGTCGCTCGGCCTCACCGCCTGCGGCTCAGGCTCCGACACCGGCAAGGGAGGTGCCGACGACGGCCCGCTCGTCGTCGGTGTCACCCCCGTCCCCGCCGGCGAAGTGCTGCACCACATCGACGACAAGCTCGCCGCGAAGGCCGGACTCAAGCTGGAGATCAAGGAGTTCACGGACTACGTCCTGCCGAACACCGCGCTCCAGGAGGGCACGCTCGACGCGAACCTCTACCAGAACCAGCCGTTCCTCGACGACTTCAACAAGTCCAAGGGCACGGACCTGGTCTCGGTGGTGAAGGCGTACCTGCCGCCCATGGGGGTCTACTCCCACAAGGTCAAGGACGTCACCAGGCTCCGCGACGGCGCCACCGTCGGCGTGCCCAACGACCTCACCAACGAGGCCCGGGCGCTGAAGCTGCTCGCCTCGGCCGGCGTCATCGAGCTGAAGCCCGGCGCGGGCGCCGACGCCTCCCCGGCCGACGTCACCGGCAACCCCAGGCACCTGAAGTTCCAGGAGATGGAGGCCGCCCAGCTTCCGCGCTCCCTGGACGACATGGACGCCGCCGTCATCAACAACAACTTCGCCCAGGACGCGGGCCTCAGCCCCACCAAGGACGCCGTCTACCTGGAGTCCGCGAAGAACAACCCCTACGCCAACCTTCTCGCGGTCAAGAAGGGCAACGAGGACGACCCGCGGGTCGAGAAGCTGGCGAAGCTGCTGACCTCGCCCGAGGTGAAGAAGTTCATCGAGGACAAGTACAAGGGGTCGGTCCTGCCCGTCAGCGGCAACTGAACCGGCGCACCGGGCCCGCCCCCCGCCTCCCGGAACGGGCGGCAGGGGGCGGGCCCGTGCGTGCGTTCCGGTGCTGTCATGCTGCATGCTGGGCAGTTCAGCGGGGCCCTGACGGACCCTCACGAATCACCGAAGGTTACGGAGCGGCGCATGACTAGCACCTTCCCCAACATCTCCATCTCGACGGAGCGGTTGGTGCTGCGTCCCCTCGACGAGGACGACCTGCCCGCCCTGGCCGAGATGATGAACGACGAGCAGGTGGCCGCCTGGACGGACGTGCCCCAGCCCTTCACCGAGGACGGCGCCCGGCGCTGGATCACCCAGTACGCGCCCGCCGAACGCGCCGCCGGACGCGGCATCGACCTCGCCGTCACCGAGTTCCTCACCCAGCGCCTGGTCGGCGTGGTCCGGCTGGGGAAGACCAACTGGCGCATCCGGTCCACCGAGCTGTCGTACATCATCGCCCCCTGGGCGCGCGGCGAGGGCTACGCCTCCGAGGCCGCGCTCGCCACCGCCAAGTGGCTCTTCGGCGACCAGCGCTTCGAACGCATCGAACTGCGCACCGCCGCCGACAACACCGCCTCCCAGCAGGTCGCCCAGAAGATCGGCTGCATCAGTGAGGGCGTGCTCCGCAACGCCTGCATAGTCCACGTGCGCACCGAGGACGGCACCTGGACCGACATGCGCACCGACTTCATCGTGTGGAGCCTGCTGCCCGAGGACCTGGAGGGCAGCGACGAACAGCTGGCCGACAGCCGGGGCTTCGGCTCGTACGCCCAGTGGAACTGACCCCGCCCCGCCGCCCCGCCGGGCCGGACCACCAGGTAATCTCACCAAGCCCGTACCGGGGCACTGACGTAACACCGACACCTGGAGACTGACGACGATGGCCGACCGGGTCACGGTGATCGGCTGGGACGGCTCGCCGCTGACCGAAGCGGCACGCGGCGCCCTCGGCGCCGCCACGCTCGTCGCGGGCGCCCCCCACCACCTGGCGCTCCAGGAGATTCCGGCCACCGCCGAACGCGTCCGCCTGGGCAGCGTCGGCCTGGCCGCCCGCCGGATCGCCGGCCACCGCGGCACCGCCGTCGTGCTCGCCGACGGCGACCCCGGCTTCTTCGGCGTCGTCCGCACCCTGCGCGCACCGGAGTTCGGCCTGGAGGTCGAGGTCGTGCCCGGCGTCTCCTCCGTGGCCGGCGCCTTCGCCCGCGCGGGCATGCCCTGGGACGACGCCCATGTGGTCGTCGCACACCCCCGCACCCTGCGCCGCGCGGTCAATGTGTGCCGCGCCCACAGCAAGGTCGCCGTCCTCACCGCCCCCGGCGCCGGACCCGCCGAACTCGGCCTGCTCCTCGACGGGGTGCACCGCACCTTCGTCGTCTGCGAGGAGATGGGCACCGAGAACGAACGTGTCAGCGTCCTCACCTCCGACAAGGCCGCCGACCACACCTGGCGCGACCCCAACGTCGTCATCGTCATCGGCGGCCCCCAGAGCGCGCTCGTGGGCGACGGCTGGATCGCCGGCCGCGACCCCGGCACCGGCCCGCGCGGCTGGACCCAGCCCGACGAGGTGTACGGCGGCGTCCTCGGCGAGGGCGAGAACGAACTGCTCCGCGCCGCCCAGCTCGCCCGGCTCGGCCCGCGCACCGGCGACCTGGTGTGGGACATCGGCTGCGGCTCCGGCGCCTTCGCTGTGGAGGCCGCCCGCGCCGGTGCCGCCGTGCTCGCCGTCGACGCCGACCCCGAGTCCTGCGCCCGTACCGACGCCGCCGCCCGCCAGTTCGGGGTCCAGCTCCAGATCGTGCGCGGCGAGGCGCCGCACATCCTGGAGAACCTGCCCGAGCCGGACGTCGTACGCGTCGGCGGCGGGGGAGCGGCCGTCGTCTCGGCCGTGGCCGACCGGCGCCCGCAGCGCATCGTCGCCCACGCGGCCACCCGGGACGCCGCCGAACTCATCGGCCGGGACCTCACCGAGCACGGCTACCGCGTCGAGTGCGCCCTCCTCCAGGCGGTCGGACTCGACACCAAGTCCTGGACGGAGAACGAGCGGAGCGTCGTCTTCCTGCTCGGCGGTGAACTGCCCCCGCGCGAGACCGCGCGCTGAACCCGCCGCCGCTCTTCTGGACCGGTTCGCCCCGTGATCGGTTTGTCGTACCGCGCGCGGTAGGCTGGCCGATCGTTGTACCGCACCGGCGGTCCGGAAGTTCGTTCGTCAATGTCCGGAAAGCTCGCCCGCTTTGGGGCGGTGGGTGAGGTACGGCAAAACCGGAGGACGCGCAACGTGGCGCAGTCCACAACGGGCTGTCGCGTGATCTCGCTGTCACGACGGCCGAACGGCCGCGAGAATGCCACCGAATGGCTTTGTCGCCATTTCTGGCGGGTCGTTCGTGCCGATGCGCACGGACGCTCGTTCTCACTACGGGGCGGTCGGTGCGCCGTTCCGGGTGAGCTGGTCGTAGGAGCACTAAACCGATGGGCGAGGGGTACGCATGACCGACACCGGCCAGGTCCCGGCCGAGGGACAGCCGGAGAGCGCAGGCATGGTGGAGCAGCCGGGCCTCGGGCACGGCGCGTACACCTACCTCGCCGAGGCGCCCGCCGAGGACGAGGACCTGCTGCTGCCGGGCGCTCAGGGCGCGTGGGGCAACGAGCTGCCGCCCCCCGCCCCGGCACCGATCGTCGAGGCCGTCCACCAGCCCGACGCCCACGAGACGGCGGGCCGGGACACCGGCTCCGTCGACCTCGGCGGCGT
>NZ_WWKH01000341.1:0-3434 GCF_009865595.1 Streptomyces sp. SID1328
CGCCTCAAACCGTGACCGCGCTCACTTTCACTGCGGGTGTGGTGGCGGTCCGGGCGGGTGACCGAACACCCTGTTTTTGGCCATTGAGCCTCCGGCACCGCGAGGGGGAACGACGCGATCGCCCAGGTGGGACATCGCCGTTAGGCTGCGAGCCAGGCGTGCGGACGACGACGCTCCGTCGGGTCCGCGAAAGCCGATCCGCCGTCGACGGAAGCGAGTCGAACCTTGAACTTCCTTACCATCGGGCACCGTGGGGTCATGGGTGTCGAGCCCGAGAACACGCTCCGTTCCTTCGCCGCCGCCGAGCAGGCCGGGCTGGACCTGATCGAACTCGATCTGCACCTGAGCAAGGACGGTGCGCTGATCGTCATGCACGACGCCGAGGTCGACCGCACCACGGACGGCACCGGGCAGATCGCCGAGAAGACTCTCGCGGAGCTGCGCGCCCTGGACGCGGGGCTCGGCGAGCGGGTTCCGGTGTTCGAGGAGGTGCTGGACGCGGTCCGGGCGCCGATCCAGGCCGAGATCAAGGACGTGGCCGCCGCGCAGGCGCTGGCGGAGGTGATGCTCCGGCGCGACCTGGTCTCCCGCGTGGAGGTCATCTCCTTCCACGACGAGGCGCTCGCCGAGATCTCCCGGCTGGTGCCGGGGGTGCGCACCGCGCTGGTGGCCGAGCACTACGGCCCCGAGGTGGCCGACCGCGCGGTCGCGGTCGGCGCGGCGACCCTCTGTCTGGACGTCCGCAGGCTGACGCTGGAGGTCGTGGAGAAGGCGCGCGCGGCGGGCCTGAGGGTCTTCGCCTGGGTGGTGAACACCCAGGACGAGCTGCGACTGGTGCGCGCCCTCCAGCTGGACGGCGCGACCACCGACCTCCCGGACATCAAGCGCACCGGCCGCTTCACCGCGTAGGCGGCCCCGCCGTCACACCAGGGACTTGACCAGCAGCTCGAAGCGCAGGTCGGGGCGGCGCGGGATGCCGAAGCGCTCATCGCCGTACGGGAACGGGGTCGTCTCACCCGTACGGCGGTAGCCCCGGCGCTCGTACCAGCCGATCAGGTCGTCGCGGACCGAGATCACCGTCATGTGCATCTCGGTGGCGCCCCAGTCGGCACGCGCCAGCCGCTCCGCCTCCGCCATGACGGTTTTGCCGAGGCCCGCCCCCTGCAGGCTGGGGCTGACCGCGAACATGCCGAAGTAGGCGTGTGTGCCCCGGTGTTCGAGCTGGCAGCAGGCGACGATCCGGCCCTCCCGCTCCACCACGAGCAGCCTGCTGTCCGGTGTCTTGATGACCTGGCGCACTCCCTCGGGATCGGTGCGCTGCCCGTCCAGGATGTCCGCCTCGGTGGTCCACCCGGCCCGGCTGGCGTCCCCCCGGTACGCCGACTCGACCAGCGCGACGAGGTCGTCCACGTCGGCGTCGGTGGCGTCGCGGAACGTCGGTCCGATGGGGGTGTCCATGGGGTGTACTCCGATCTGGGGCGCGGCTGAACAGGGACGAGCCTAGTCGGGCGCTAGGCTCCGCTCGCATGGTGCATGTACTGGGCAGCCGGACCCTCATCCGCCCCACGGACCCCGAGCGCTCCCGCGCCTTCTACGGCGGACAACTGGGACTCGCCGTATACCGCGAGTTCGGGGAGGGGCCCGAGCGTGGGACCGTCTACTTCCTGGGCGGCGGCTTCCTCGAACTCTCCGGCCGCTCTCAGACCCCGCTCACGCCGTCGGTGCGGCTCTGGCTCCAGGTGCCGGACGCGGCCGCCGCGCACGACGAGCTGCGGGCCGAGGGTGTGGAGATCGTGCGGGCGCCGGTCCGGGAGCCGTGGGGGCTTATCGAGATGTGGATCGCCGACCCGGACGGCATCCCGATCGTGCTGGTGGAGACCCCGGCGGACCATCCGCTGCGGTACCGGCCGGGCATCTGACACGCGGCTTCAGCCGCGCAGGGCGCCCAGCCGGCCCTCCAGACCGTCCAGCAGGCCGGCGAGCAGACCGGACAGCTCGTCCTGGCCGACGGGGGTCAGTACGGACAGCACCGCCTCCTCGTAGGCGAGTTGCTCGGGCAGGATGCCGTCCACCAGGTCGCGTCCGGCGTCGGTGAGGCGGAGGTGGGAGACGCGGCGGTCACGGGTGTCGCCGCGCCGCTCGACCAGTCCGCGCTCGGTGAGCTGCTTGACCCGCTTGGTCACGGCCGCCCCGGAGGAGAAGGTCTCCCGCGCCAGCTCCCCCGGCGTCAGTTCGTGCCCGGTACGGCGGAGAGCGCCGAGCAGGTCGAACTCCGCCCGGCTGAGCCCGGCCCGGCGCAGCGGGGCGTCCTCGGCCTGCTGGAGGAGGGCGGCGCAGCGGTTGATCCGGCCGATGACCTCCATGGGCCCGGTGTCCAGCGCGGGGTGCACGGCACGCCACTGCCGGACGACCGAGGCCACGGTGTCCGTCCTCGGGTGCTGGTTTCCCGTGTCCGTCATGGCCGCGTGTCCTCCGTGGTGCCGTGTCAGTCCTGCTTCAAGGGTGCGGCCGCCCGGTGCCGTACCGCCGCCGCGAGCGTACGGTGTCCGGCCTGCTCGGCGAGCGCGAGGCGTTCCGAGGGGAAGGGCCGTTGCCACCACTCCCCCTGCGCGGCGGCGGTGGTGGCACGCAGGTCGGTGAGCGCCACGGCGAGGGCGCGACGGGCGGCCGGCAGGGCGTGGGGCGCCGGGTGGGTCAGCAGGTGCTCGGTGTGCGCGCCGGCGTTCTCGACGGCCGTCAAGGCGTCGTGCACGCGGTCGCCGGCCCGCCGGTTGGTGACCAGCACGGCGGCGGCGAGCCCGGCCAGCGCACCGACCAGCGTGTCCAGCACCCGCTGGGTGATCAGCGTGCCGGGGTCCTGGAGGTGGGTGAACTCGGTGATGAGCAGGGCCATGGGCGTGACGCAGACCGTGCCGAGCCAGTAGTTGCGGGCGATGAGCGCTTCCGCGCCGAAGCTGCACGCCAGGCAGCACAGGATCAGCGTGACGGGGTGGAGGTGGGTCAGCGGGGTGAGCGCGGCGAATACGAGCACGCCCAGGAGGTTGCCCACGACGCGCTGGACGCTCCGGTTCCAGGTGAGGGTGACGTTGGCCTGGTAGAGGGATGCGGCGGTGACAAGAGCCCAGTAGGGGCGGCCCACGCCGAGGGAGAGGGCGGCCAGACCGGCCAGCGCGCAGCCCAGGGCGGTACGGGTGGCTATGGGGGCCAGGTGCTTGAAGGGGATGCGGGCGGGCCGGGGGTGCGGGAGGGCCGAGTGGGTGGTTTCCGCTTGCGGTACCGGGCCGGTGCCGCGCAGGGCCCCGGCCCAGGCGCGCAGCCGGCCGGGGTCGGCGTCGGCGGTCTCGGCGCGGAGCAGCAGGTTCTCCAGGGCTCGCCGGGTGGGGTCGGGGCGGACACCGGGGGAACGGAGGGCCTGCCAGGCGGTGTGCAGGGCC
>NZ_WWKH01000033.1:0-36917 GCF_009865595.1 Streptomyces sp. SID1328
GTGATGCCCTGTTCCCTCAGCGCACAGCAGAACGCCCACGCCGGAGCGCGGGCGGGACACGGCATCTGTCGGCGACGCTACACGCCGCGACGGGCTCTCACCACCGGGCAACGACTTACGCTCACCCGTCCGTCGGACCGTCGCTGGTGGGCGCGTGGATCGTCCTTGAGGGCCCGCCTGGCGGGTGGTCTCGGTCCAGCAGTCCTGCCCGGCCGGAACGGCCCCTCCGGGCGGAGCAGGTGCACCCCGGGGCAGGTTCCTGAAATGCCCTTTGAACGAGGCCCGTTGGGGCTCGTCTCGTGCTGTTCCCCCGGAGGACAGCACGGCGCGGGGGCGGGCCTGGGCCCGAGACTCAGACGACCAGGACCCGGCGCCCGCGCGTATGCCCCGCCCGGCTGTCGATGTGCGCCGCCGCGGCCTCCTCGAGCGGGTACGACTTCTCGACCGGGATGCACAGTCTCCCCTGCGAGATCAGGTCGACGGCCTCCGCGAGCGCGTCCGGCATGCTCCCGGCCACCCCCGAGAACCGGACACCGAGTTCCGGCGCGCCGAGATCGGCGATGGAGAGCACTCGTCCCGGATCACCCGTCAGCTCGGTCAGTTCGCGGATCACGCCCGAACCGGCGAGGTCCAGCGCCGCGTCGACGTGGCCGAGGCTCCGCACCCGCTCCGTCCAGCCCTGGCCGTAGGTGGTGGCGAGGGCGCCCAGGCTACGCAGGTAGTCCTGGTTCACGGCCCCGGCCGTGCCGATCACCCTGATGCCCCGGTCGCGGGCGATCTGCAGCACCGCCGACCCCACTCCCCCGGACGCCCCGCTCACGAGCAGCGCCTCCCCGGGCCGCACGCCGACCTCGCGCAGGACGCGCAGCGCGGTCTCCACCACGGAGGGGTACCCGGCCGCCTCCTCGAACGTCAGCCCCTCGGGCATCCGGGCCCAGGCCGACAGCACCGCGAACTCGGCGTAGGTGTCGGCCCCTTCACCGAACACGCGGTCGCCGGCCTGGACCCCTTCAACGCCGTCGCCCACCTCGTCCACCACCCCGGCGGCGTCCAGCCCCACCCCGGCGGGCAGCTCCACCGGGTGGGCCCCGAGGGCCTGACCCTCCCGGATTCTCCAGTCGACGGGGTTCACCCCCGCCGCTCGTACGGCCACGCGCACCTGTCCCGGGCCCGCGTGGGGCTCCTCGGCGTCCACGAGCCGCAGGACGTCCGGACCGCCGAACTCGGCAAAGCTCACTTTCCTCATGCCACCGAACTTAACACTAACGGTTAGTCTTTTGGAACAGGTTTGATTTCGTAGCTGGTAGCATCAAGCCGTGACCGTGCCGACCGGACGCCGCGAGCGCAAGAAGGCCGCGACCCGCCAGAAAATCGCCGACACCGCCCTGCGGCTCTTCCTGGCGCGCGGGTACGACGCGGTGGGCATCCGTGAGGTGGCCGCCGAGGCCGATGTGGCCGTGACCACGGTCTTCTCCCACTTCGCCTCGAAAGAGGCCCTGGTCTTCGAACTGGACGAGGACTTCGAGCAGCGTCTCGTGCGGGCGGTCACCGACCGCGCCCCGGACGAGCCGCTCATCCCCGCGCTGCGCCAGGAGATCCACGCCCTGGTACGGCACTGCACGGGGGACGACGCCGCCCCGGTCTGGCGGATGATCACCGCGTCGCCCGCCCTGCGGGAGTACGAGGAAACGATGCGGCTGCGCCACGCCGAGTCCCTGGCGGCCGCCATCGCCGCCGACCTCGACCTGCCTCCGGCGACGACGACGTGCCGGACGATCGCGCGGTTCGTGATCGACGCCTACACGCTCGCCCGCGACGCGGCCGAGCCGGCGGCCGCGGTGGACGAGATCTTCCAAATGATCGAGGCGGCATGGGCCGTAGCCCGCCCGACCCAGGACACCACGGGAGGCGGGACGGACCACCGGTGACTCCTCGATGTGCGTGGGGAGATGGGGGAGCGAGGATCCGACTCCGCTCCCCGGTGGCTATGTTGGGGCCATGGCCGGTGACTGGCGGACGGATCGGATCGGAGCCGCTCTCCGCGGCCAGAACCCGACCGTGCTGCGGCGGCTCGAGGCGGGGTTCGCGGTGATCGGCGACGTTCAGTTCTTGCCGGGTTACTCGGTTCTCCTCGTGGACGAGCCAGGTGTTCGGCGGCTGTCTGATCTGCCGAGGGCGAAGCGGCTGTCGTTTCTGTCCGACATGGACCGGCTCGGAGAAGCCGTGGAGCGCGTCTGCCGACGCCTGGACCCGGACTTCCGCCGGGTCAACCTGGAGATTCTGGGAAACACGGACCCGTTCTTGCATGCCCACGTCTGGCCACGGTTCGAGTGGGAGCCGGCCGAGCTGGTGGGCAAGCCTGTGTGGCTGTATCCGCACGACCGGTGGAGTGACGAGGAGTTCAGGCTGGGGCCGCAGCATGACGTGTTGCGGGACGGGCTCGGGAGCGAACTGGATCTGTTGCGTTCGGCGGGCTGACGGCGGGGACGGTGGAGGCAGCTCAGGCCCCGACGGCAGCTCCGCGACGGTCGCGTACGGATCGTCCGTGCTCGCGCACGCGATGGCCCGGCGCTCCCGTCCTTCGAGGCGTGTGCCTCACCGTCGGCGGATGACGCCGTGGGGTGGAACGGCTGCGTCGCCGCACAGGCTACGCGCCGACGTCGTCCGCACCGGCGCTCGCCCCGAGGTCGTACGGCTCGGCGATGCCCGGCACCGACGAACTGTCGTGTGGCTGATCTGAAGCGCGGGCCATCGCCGACAGGTAGTGGCCGAAGCCGCCGTGGGCGCGGGGGCGCAGTCGTGGGGAGGTCTGGACCGGGCAGGCGGTGGTGCGCAGGACGCGGTGGCCGCGTCGTTCCAGCGCGTGTACCAGGGCCCTGTCCTCTCCGGTCGTGAGCGGCGGGAAACCGCCGGCGTCGAGGTAGGCGTCGGCGGCGAAGCCCAGGTTGGCGCCGTGCACATGGGGGTGGAGCCAGGGGGTGCCCTTCGGCGGCCGCGTCTTCTCGTACAGCGCGAGGTGCGGCGCGGCCAGCGGCGAGGAGAGGGGGAGGGTCACGGTGCCCACGACGGCCTGCCAGCCTTCCCGTGCGCGGGCGAGCTGGTGGGCGAGCCAGCCGGACGGGACGACGCTGTCGGCGTCGGTCGTGGCGATCCACAGGGCGGAAGGTCTCGCGAAGCTCCGCTCGAGCGCGTGCCGGACACCGGCCGCGCGGGCCCGGCCCGGGTTGCGGCAGTCGGTGCGGACGACCAGGGCCCCGGCGTCACGGGCCACCGCCTCCGTACGGTCGCGGCAGGCGTCGGCCACCACCACCGTCAGCACCCTGAAGGCGGCCAGGTCGGGGTGGCGGGCGGCGCGGGCGAGCGCCGCGAGGGCGGCCGGGAGCAGTCGCTCCTCGTCATGGGCGGGAATGACGACGGCGACGGTGGCCGCGCTCATGCGAGCCCTTCGCGAGCGGCGACCCCTGGGGGCGTACGGCCGTCCGGGCCGGTGCGCTGGTGGACCTGGAGGACGAAGTCCTCCTCGCGGTGGTCGGCGAGCAGAGCGAGGCCCGGCTGCGCGTCGAGGCGGCGCGCGACACCGGTGCCGGTTCTCAGGTGCTCCGCCACCGGATGGTTCCAGTGGACGGTGACCAGCGTGCCGGCCGGTTCCAGCGACTCGACCGCACGCTCCAGCAGTTGGTCCAGGGCGCTGTCGTCCAGGTAGTAGAGAAGCTCGGACAGCACGACGAGGTCGAACGAGCCGTCCGGCCACTCCTCGGGCACGAGCATCCGGCGCACCGAGATGTTCGGCAGGCCGGCCGTGCGCCCGCGGGCGGTCTCGACCGCCGACTCGACCCGGTCGCAGGCGAGTACGGCGTCGCAGCGCTCCGCCAGGCGGACGGTCAGCTCGCCGACGGAGCAGCCCGGCTCGAACGCGCGCCGGTAGCGGGCCATCGGCAGGACGGCCACGGTGAGGTCGTACTTGCGCCGTTCGTACCACCGCTCGGCCAGCCGCCACGGGTCGCGGGCGGCACGGTACATGCCGTCGAAGTACGCGTCGGGGGTACGGGGCCGGGTCATCCGAACACCACCTCCCAGCCGCGCAGATGGTGGGCCACCTCGTCCGGAGGCAGCACCGCGGCGTCCTGCGGCGCGTCACCGAGCGGCCGGATCTGGGTGACGAAGCGGTCGACCGCGGCACGCTTGCGGGCCTGCACCTCGGGCGACAGGACGATCCGGGCGGCCCGCCGCCAGGGCACCCGGGCGTCTCCCGGGCGGGCCCAGTGCCACAGCCACACCGGGTACAGCCGGCACGGCACCGACACCGCACGGGAGGCGGCCAGCGCGGCGCGCCCCGCCGCCTCGTGATCGCCGTGCACGTCCTGCGTCCACGGCGCGAGGCAGAGCGCGGCGTCCGGCAGCAGGGCGGCCAGTTCGTCCGCGAGGCGGTCCTCGTGCCGGGCCACCCCGGTGTCGGGCAGCCGCAGCCGCACGACCTCCGCCTGCTCTGCCCCCAACTCCACCAGCGCGTCGCGCAGTTCACCGGCGCGCAGCTCGGCGAGCCGGCCGGGGGTCAGACGGGTGGAGCCGGGGTGCGATCCCTCTCCGTCGGTGACGGACACCACGGTCAGCGCGACCCCGGCCGCCGCCAGCCGGGCGAGGGTTCCGCCCACGCCCAGTACCTCGTCGTCCGGGTGAGCCGCCACCACGACGACCCGCCCCTTCGTCGGCAGCGGGCATTCCGGCATCCGGTCCCAGCCGGCCCACGCGCGCCACTCCCGCTCGTCGGTGCCGGGGGCCTGGATCGGGTCGGCGTAGCCCTCGGCCGCGGCGCTCACCGGTCGGCTCCGTCACCGCGGCACACCAGGGCGCCCAAAGCCGCCAGATCCCGTTCGGCGTGGTGCTGGCGTACGTAGACGGCCAGGTCGGCCGCGGCCCGCGCGTGCCGCTCGTCGTGGCACAGCGGCCCCGCGCCGGTCGCCCGGCCCACCCGGTCCAGCACCTCGGCGCACACCTCCGCCAGGAGTGCCCGTACCCGCAGGGCGCGCAGCCCGGCCGTACCGGCCTTGTCCAGCGGGTCGGCGTCGATCTCCTCGGCCGCCCGCGCCAGCGCCGCCCCGGCCGTGTGCAGCCGCAGGTCGACCGCGCCGGCGTGCGCGTCGGTGAACGGGTCGGCGCGCCGCCCGGCCCGCTCGAAGAGGACGTGGGCCACGGCCCGGGCCCCGCCGTACCAGCAGGCCGCCACGCCCACACCGCCGTGGTGGAAGCCGGGTCGGCGCAGGTACGCCTCCACCCCGCCCACCGGAATGGCGGGCACCGCGGTGAAGCGCACGTCCGGGCTGTCGCTGCCGGCCATGCCGACCGCCTGCCACGTCCCGGGTACCGGCCGGCAACCGGGACCGTCCGCGGGCCGCGCGTCACCGGGGATGCCGGTGCGCACCGCGAAGAGCCGGCGCCCGTCGTCGGCGAGGGCGGTGACCAGGGCGTGCGTGCAGGTGTGCGCCCCGGAGCAGTACTGCTTGACCCCGTCGAGCACCCAGCCGTCCGCCGTACGGGTGGCGGTCAGTCCGGAACCGGGCGGTTCGGCCGCCCACACACCCCAGTACGCGCCGGGGCGCACCGGCTCCCCCTCCAGCTCGGCGAGGATCGCCACCGCGTCCAGATGCCCTTCCGCCAGCCGGGCCGTGCACAGATCCTCGCGCGCGAGCCCTGCCAGCGTGTCGAACCGGGCGGCGGTATTGCCGCCGCCGGGCAGGGGGCAGTCGACCTTCCCGGCCGCCAGCGCGTCGGCGTAACGGACGAACGCCTCGGCGGGCGGGGGAAGCTCATCGTGCATGAAGGGCACTCCTTGCTCGTTCGTCCGGTGCCGGAACCGCTCCGGGGACGACGACTTGATACTGCGTGGCGGCCGGTGAGGTCGCCACTCGCGTCTCGGCGGGGCGAGGGCGGGCCCGGCCTGTGTCCGGACCCGCCCCTCGTCGCCGTCGATGCGGGCTCAGACCTCGCCGCGCCACTGGCCGGTCGCGGCGCCACCCCGCTTCTCGATGAACTCCTTGAAGCGCTTCAGGTCACCGCTGGCCTGGCGCTTGACGAAGCCCAGCTTGTCCCCGACCTTCTCGGTCAGGCTTTCCGGGGCGTAGTCGAGCTGGAGCATGACCTTGGTGGTGCCGTCGTCGATGCGGTGGAACGTGACGACTCCGGCCTGCCGGGCTTCCCCGCCGACAGTGGTCCACGCGACCCGCTCGTCGGGGATCTGCTCGGTGATCTCCGCGTCGAACTCCCGCTCCACTCCGTCGATGCTCGTCTTCCAGTGGGTGAGGGTGTCGGTGCGCTGCTCGATGCGCTCCACACCGTCCATGAACTGGGGAAAGTCCTCGAACTGGGTCCACTGGTTGTAAGCGTCCGTCACGGGGACGCGAACCTCGATGGACTCTTCCACCTTCGACATGCGCTCCTCCTTGGCGTGAGCCGGCCCTGCAGGGCCGGTCGGGCTGACGTTGATCTCTTTCCTCTTGCCCGGATCGCGGCATGTAGTACTCGTGGGTCGGTCCCGCCTCATAGCGGTCGACCGGAATACCCCCAGGGGGTATGTTGTTCCCGTCGGTGACCGACACGGTGAGAGGAGCCGGCGATGGACCACACCGCACACCCGCATCAGCACGCACACACGGACTCGGATGCCTCCTGGCGCACCGCCGCCCGCGCGACCCTGCACTGCCTGACGGGCTGCGCCATCGGCGAGGTCCTCGGCATGGTGATCGGCACCGCGGCCGGTCTGCACAGCGCCGCCACGGTCGTCCTCTCCATCGCGCTGGCCTTCGTCTTCGGCTACGCCCTGACCATGCGGGGCGTACTGCGCGCCGGCCTTCCGCTCCCCCGGGCCCTCGAGGTCGCCCTGGCCGCGGACACGGTGTCCATCGCCGTGATGGAACTGATCGACAACACCGTCATGGTGGGCGTCCCGGGGGCCATGGACGCAGGTCTGACGCAGGCACTGTTCTGGGTCTCGCTGACGGCCTCACTGGCCGTCGCCTTCGTACTGACCACTCCCGTCAACCGCTGGATGATCACCCGCGGCAAAGGCCACGCCGTCGTACACCAGCACCACTGACGAACGACCCTGGAGCCCAGCCACAGGACTCGCTCCGGCTGGGTCGGCTCAACGGCGCGGGTGCGGCGGCGGGTTAGGGTCGGCTGCGTGGCCGAGCCCTCCTATCTGACCGCTGTCCGCGAGTCGTACGACACGGTCGCCGTCGATTACGTCGAGCGCGTCCCGCCTCCCGCCGCGATGGACCCGTTGTCCCGCGCGATGCTGGCGGGGTTCGCCGAATTCCACCGCACGCTCGCGCCCGGCGGGTACCTGCTCTGGGGTGACTATGTCGGCGACGAGCGGCTGGAACCGACCCGGGGTTACGGCCGTCCGGTGTCCTACGAGTCGTACCTCCTGCCCGTGGACGGCGTGGCCGGCCTGCTGGAACAGGCCGGACTCGTCGTCACCGCGAGGCTGGAGCAGGAGCCCGGCGGACGGCTGAACCGACCGCACGCCTGCCTGTTGGCCCGCAAGCCGCCGAGGGCAGCCGCCGCCTCGGCCGCACGCCGTCAGGGAACCGGGGCGCGCTGACGCCGACGTGCAACCATCGATGAGCTGAGGGCCCGTAACCGTCCCCATTGCCGGCTACGGCCGAGTTCACGGTCGCCGCGCCGCCCAAGGACACGTCATCCTCGTCCGTTGAGTCACTTGAGCGGGTCGTGTCCCCAGTTCATCAACGAATAGCGCCACTTGGTGTCGGAGACATCCCCACTGGGACGCTGCTTGATGTGCCGGTGCACATAGCCGACGACCTTGCGCATGTGGGCCAGGTCGTCGTCAGAGAGGTCGCTCTTCCTGGTGCGCAGCAGATCGACGATGCGGCGACCGGAGGCGTGCCCCACGCTCTCCCCGTCGTCGCCGCTGTGCTGCCCGGCTCCGTTCGACTCGTCGGTCCCCAGCCACTTCTCCAACTCGGCAGGCGTCATGTTCACCGCCTCGTTGAACTCGGCGACGGTGCTCTTCCTGTCGTCCTGCTCCTGAGCGGCCATGCCAGCATCCTTACGCGCGCCGAAAGGGGACGCACGGCGATGACGCCGTACGCGCGACGAAGGGGGGCGCCCGAAGGCGATACGCGCCGGGCCGGGACAGCCAGCGGACATGCCGGAGTCGCGTATACACGCGGGTCGCAGGTGCCGGAAGACGCCTGGGTGTGCAGCTGAGCGAGGCCGTTCTACGCCGCCCGCAGGCCGAGAGTCCAGATTTTGATGCTCCACAGGGTTCGGGCGCGACCGAGGCCGACGATCACCAGTGTCCCTCCGGACGATCCGGCCGGGGTGATCTTTCCCGGCGTCACGCGGTCACCTGGTGGAAATCGGGTACCCGGTGTGGGTGCCGGGCCGGTGGCCGCCGCGAGTGGGTGCGGGCCGGGCAAAGTGGACAGCAGGTGTGACGAGAGGATGTGCGTTCCATGCCCCCCACCGACGCCCAGGAGACGGCTCGTGCCGCCGTGTTCGATGTGGACGGCACCCTCGTGGACACCAACTACCTGCATGTGGCGGCGTGGTGGGAGGCGCTGCGGCAGGCGGGGCATAATGTGCCGTCGCAGGCGATTCACCGGGCCATCGGTCTCGGTTCGAGTGATCTCGTGGCTCACCTGCTGGGCGCGGACCGGGCGCGTGAGGAGGCGGAGGCGCTCAGCGCCGCGCACAGGACGCTGTACGGGCAGTACTTCGGGCGGCTGACGGCGCTGCCGGAGGCCGGGCGGCTGCTGCGGCGGCTGGCGGACGACGGGTGGAAGGTCGTCCTGGCCACGTCGGCGGGCGGTCAGGAACTGTCCGCGCTGCGGACCGCGCTCGACGCCGACGAGGCGATCACCGGCATGGCGAGTGCCGACGACGTCTCGGAGGGCAAGCCCTCCCCCGAGCCGGTCCAGCAGGCACTGGAGCTGGCCGGGGCGACACCGGAGCGGTCGGTGTTCGTCGGGGACACCGTGTGGGACATGCAGGCGGGCAGCCGGGCCGGGGTCACCTGCGTGGGGCTGCTGTGCGGCGGGATTCCCCGCGACGACCTCGAGAAGGCCGGCGCGGACGTGCTGTACGACGGCCCGGACGCGCTGCTCGCCTCCCTCGCCCAGAGCCCGCTGGGGCGCCGCACCTGAAGGGCGTCACTCGTCGGCCGGGCTCTTCGTACGTGTCACGGCCTGGCGGGCGGCGAGGTGGCCCGCGATCTTGAACGCCCGTTCGTGCGAGCCGAACGTATCGGCGCGGGCGCGGCGCAGAACCACCCGGGCGGCGACGACGACTCCGTGCTCGGGCAGGCGCAACTGCTCCTCGATCCCCCGGGCAGCAGCCGCGAAGAAGCGCGGCAGGGCATCGGCGGGCTCGTAGTCCACCGTGAGGTCCTGGGCCACCTCGAAGACGAAACCCTCCGCCGCGGGTTCGAAATCCACCTCGATCTCCGCGAACTGCGGCGCGCAGTTCTGCTTTCTGTGCAGTACGCGTACGCCCCGGATGGGATACGGGGGGAAGCGGAGCGGCGCTGATGTCATGCCGGAACGTTATCCGCCGCCGGTGTGACGGCCGCCATCCGCATACCCGCCGCGCAGGGGGTATCCGCCCCACCTGTACCGATGTAGTGAGCAAGGGTTCGAGGCGAAGCGCATGGAGTGGTTGCGGAGCTGTACCGCGTGGGTGAAGCGGGCGTGGAGCACGCCGGGGCACGAGCGCAATACGGCGCTACTGGTCGGCAAGAGCGCGCTGGCGGCGACGCTGGCGTGGTGGATCGCGTACGACCTGCTGAACGCGGCGTCGCCCGCCTTCGCACCCTTCTCCGCTGTGCTGATCATGAACGCCACGGTCTACAAGTCCGTCTGGCAGGCGCTTCGCTACACGGCCGCGGTCACCGTCGGCGTGGCCGTCCAGGCAGCCATCGGGTTCCTCGCCGGGCCGGATCTGTTCGCCTTCGTCCTGGTCGCCGTCATCGCCCTGTGCATCGGACAGTGGCCGGCGCTGGGCGAGCAACGCTCCCAGGTCGCCACCGCGGCCTTCTTCGCCTTCTCCACGTACGCCACCGCGACCACCACCGCCGACAAGGTGAACCAGCTCGGGCAGATCATCCTGCTCGTCCTCATCGGATGCGGGCTGGGCGTGCTCGTGAACCTGTGCATCGCGCCCCCGCTGCGGTACCGCAGCGCGGAGCACGGGCTCCAGGTGCTGGCCGGGCGGATCGAGACCCTGCTGGACGACATGGCCGACGGCCTGGGCAGCGGAGACGTGGACGCGGACCGGGCCGCCAAGTGGCGCCGGGCCGGCGAGAGGGCACAGCACGCGGTCGGGCAGGCCCGCGCGGGTCTGGACACGGCGGAGAACAGCCTGCCCCTCAACCCCCGCCGCTTCCTGCCCGCCCACCGCGGCTACCTGGGCTTCGACCGCTACCGGCAGAGCGTCGACGCCCTGGAACGGGCGGTCTACCAGCTCGGCTCACTGACCCGGAGCCTCGGCCGCTGGCGCGAGGTGGAGGACACGTACACCTACGCCCCCGCGCTCAAGGCGTACGCGGACTTCGCCGCCAGTCTGCGCGACATCGCGCACGTCATCGCCGAGCTCGACAGCGACACCCTGGCCGATCAGGCCCAGGAGATGTGCCGGCTCGCGACGCTCGCCCAGGAAGCCCTCGAGAAGGTGCTCGGCGCCGCCCGGGACAACAAGCTGCCCCTCTCGGACGCCTCGCGCCCCTACGGCGTCCTCGTCGTGGAGGCCACCCGGCTGATGGAGGAGTTCCAGAACACCTGCGACGCCCTCAAGGACACCGCTGACGAGTCGTAGCTCTCACTCGGCCACGGCAGGCTCCCCGAGGGGGGCGGGGGTGTCCCGGACGCCCAGGCGCAGGTGCTCGACGTGGTAGAGGGCCTGGTCGAGGAGTTCGGCCACGTGGCTGTCGTACAGGGAGTAGACGATGGAGCGGCCCTGGCGCTCGCCGGTGACCAGGCCGAGGTTGCGCAGCAGGCGGAGTTGGTGGGAGCAGGCCGAGGTCTCCATGCCGACGGCCTTGGCGAGGTCACCGACCGCGCAGGGACCCTCCTGGAGCCGGGCCAGGATGTGGAGCCGGGACGGCGTGGCGAGGGCCTGGAGGGTGGCGGCGACGTCGGCGGTCCCGACCGCGTCGAGGCGTTCGCGGGTGCTGGCGCTGCTGCTGGTGACGCGTCCGTGGCCCATGCGTCCATCATAACGATGACACTTGAAGACCTGTTCAATTGTTCCTGTACGGTGGGAGGGTAGTCCGCTCCGCCCGTGAAGGGTTGTTTTGTCGTGTCTTCTGTACTGGACCGTGCGTCCTCCGCTCCCGTCGCACCGGCCGCCGGCCGGACCCGGCGCCGTACCCGCGTGCTGGCGTTGCCGGAGGCGCGCTGGGCTCTCGCGGCCCTGGTGCTGTTCCTCGTGGCGCTGCCGGTCAGCCTGCTGCACGGCCCGGCGTGGCTGTGGGGGACGCTGTTCGCCGCGACCTATGTGACCGGCGGCTGGGAGCCGGGCTGGGCGGGGCTGAAGGCCCTCAAGGACCGGACGCTGGACGTGGACCTGCTGATGGTGGTGGCCGCTCTCGGGGCCGCCGCGATCGGGCAGGTCCTCGACGGTGCGCTGCTGATCGTCATCTTCGCCACCTCCGGAGCTCTGGAGGCGGTGGCCACGGCCCGCACCGCCGACTCGGTGCGTGGACTGCTCGATCTCGCCCCCGCCACCGCCACCCGGCTCCTGCCGGACGGTACGGAGGAGACGGTCGACGCCGGGCACTTGGCGGTCGGGGACACCGTCCTGGTCCGGCCCGGTGAGCGGGTCGGCGCAGACGGCCGGGTGATCGACGGTGCGAGCGAGGTGGACCAGGCGACCATCACCGGCGAACCGCTGCCGGTGGCGAAGCGGGTCGGGGACGAGGTGTTCGCCGGTACGGTCAACGGCACCGGCTCCCTGCGGGTCAGTGTCGAGCGGGACCCGTCGGACTCGGTGATCGCCCGGATCGTGAAGATGGTCGAGGAGGCGTCCGAGACCAAGGCGCCCACCCAACTGTTCATCGAGAAGATCGAACAGCGCTACTCGATCGGCATGGTGGCCGCGACCCTCGCCGTCTTCGCCGTGCCCCTCGCCTTCGGCGACACCCTCCAGCCCGCGCTGCTGCGGGCGATGACCTTCATGATCGTCGCCTCACCGTGTGCGGTGGTCCTCTCCACCATGCCGCCGCTGCTGTCCGCGATCGCCAACGCCGGACGCCACGGCGTGCTGGTCAAGTCGGCCGTGGTCATGGAACGCCTGGGCCGGATCGACGCCGTGGCGCTGGACAAGACCGGCACGCTGACCGAGGGCACCCCGCGCGTCACCGACATCCGCCCCCTGGCCGCCTCCGGGCTGACCGGCAAGGAGCTGCTGCGGCTCGCGGCCGCCGCCGAACACCCCAGCGAGCACCCGCTGGCCCGCGCGATCGTGGACGCCGCCCGCGACCGAAGGCTGCACCTGCCGCCGGTGACGGACTTCGCTTCCACCCCCGGTACCGGGGTGTACGCGCGGGTGGAGGGGCGCACGGTGGCGGTCGGCAGCCCGGCCCGCCATCTCGACCGCACGAGCGCGACCGTGGCCGCACGCCTGGAGGAACAGGGCCGTACGGCCGTACTGGTCACCGTCGACGGCACCCCCGCCGGCGTACTCGGTATCGCGGACCGGCTACGGGAGGACGCAGGTGACGCCGTCCACGCGCTGGCTCGGCTGACCGCGTGTGCCCCCGTGCTGCTGACCGGCGACAACGAACCGGCCGCGCGGGCCCTGGCCGCCGAGGTCGGCATCACCGAGGTCCGTGCCGGGCTCCTCCCCCAGGACAAGGCGGGCGCGGTGCAGGAGATGGAGCGGGCCGGCCGCAAGGCGCTGGTGGTCGGCGACGGCGTCAACGACGCTCCCGCTCTCGCCGCCGCCCATACCGGCGTCGCCATGGGACGCGCCGGGTCCGACCTGGCGCTGGAGACAGCGGACGCCGTCGTCGTCCGCGACGAACTCGCCGCCATCCCCGCCGTCGTACGGCTCTCCCGCGCCGCCCGGCGCCTGGTGATCCAGAACTTGGTCATCGCCGCCGTGTTCATCACCGCCCTGGTGATCTGGGACCTGGCCGGCACCCTCCCGCTCCCCCTCGGCGTGGCCGGACACGAAGGCTCCACCGTCCTCGTGGGCCTCAACGGCCTGCGCCTGCTCCGCGAGAGGGCGTGGCCCACGGATCACCCTGTGGATTCGGTCACTCGGGATCTTCGGTGAGGTCTACGCGTACGACATCGCGGGCACCGGTGAGCAGCACGCATATCCACCACCCATGATCCGTGCGCGACTTGAGAAGAAGAGGGGTCGTCATGACCGGACAGCAGCAGCGTGACCACGCCGGGCAGGGCCAGGAGCACGAGTGGCCGGCCGTCACGGTCCACGAGGCGGACCCGGCGGCCGTGGAGGCCGACTTCTACCACGTACGCGAGACGGTCGGCCCCGAGGACCAGGAGCTGCTGGCGACGGTGCGGGACTGGGCGCGCAAGAACCTCGCCCCCATCGCGGACGACTACTGGGAGCGTGGCGAGTTCCCGCACGAGCTGATTCCACAGTTGCCCGAACTCGGCATCGCGGGGCTCCAGTTCGAGGGTTACGGATCGCCCGGCCGGGGCGCCCTGGTGGCCGGGCTCGTGAGCATGGAGCTCTCCCGCGTCGACCCCTCGTTCGCCACGTTCCACGGCGTGCACAGCGGCCTGGGAATCGCCTCGGTCATGGAGTGCGGCTCCGAGGAGCAGAAGCAGCGGTGGATACCGGAGATGCTGCGCTGGGAGCGGCTGGCCGCGTTCGCCCTGACCGAGCCCGGCGTCGGCTCCGGCACCTCCCGCGGGCTGACCACCACCGCCCGGCGCGAGGGCGACACCTGGGTGCTGAACGGGCGCAAGAAGTGGATCGGCAACGCCACCTTCGCCGACCTGGTGATCGTCTGGGCGAAGGACGAGGCCGACGGCGAGGTCAAGGGCTTCGTGGTGCAGCAGGGCGCCGAGGGCTTCACCCCGCACCGCATCGACGGCAAGGTCTCGCTGCGCACCGTGCAGAACGCCGAGATCGAGCTGCGCGACGTACGGGTGCCGGAGGCGGACCGGCTCCAGGAGGCGAACTCCTTCAGGGACACCGCGAAGGTGCTGCGCGCCACCCGGCTCGGGGTCTCCTGGAACGCGGTGGGCTGCGCCATGGGCGCGTACGAGGCCGCGCGCGCCTACACCCTGGAGCGCGAGCAGTTCGGCAAGCCCATCGCCGCCTTCCAGCTGGTCCAGGACCAGCTCGCCCGCATGCTGGCCGACATCACCGCCTGCCAGACCATGAACGTACGGGCGGCGCAGCTCCAGGACGCCGGGCAGCTCACCGACCAGCAGGCGTCCATGGCGAAGATGTTCAGCACCACCCGCACCCGCGAGGTCGTCGCCCACGCCCGCGAACTCCTCGGCGGCAACGGCATCCTCCTGGACCACGAGGTCGCCCGCTTCTGGGCCGACGCCGAGGCCCTCTACTCCTACGAGGGCACCCGCGACATGAACTCCCTGATCGTGGGCCGGGCGGCGACGGGCATCAGCGCGTTCGTCTGACGCGTCCCGCTCGTCAGCAGCCGGTGCCCAGGGGGCTGAACTCCAGGCGGGCGCGGTCGTGCGCGGCGAAGACGTCGCCGTACGTCGTGCGGGTGACCCGGTACCAGATGTCGTCGCGGGAGCGGTTGCCGCCGACGTCGTCCAGGCGTACGCACCAGTGCTCGGGCCGGGTCACGCGCCGATAGCTCTCGGTGCCCTGACGGACCTTTCGGCAGCGCTGGTAGTGCTCGGTGGTGTACCAGGTGCGTACGGAGCGCCGTTTGCCCGAGCCGGTGCGGCGGGTGTGGGTGACGCGGCGGGTCGCGTCGGTGCAGCGTCGTACCAGGTGCGGGCGGGTGGCCCTGGTGGTCAGGGCGGAGACGTGCCGTATCTCGTCGCGCAGGCCGGACACGGTGTCCGGGGAGGGGGCGGGGGCGTCGTCCACGGTGCGTACGTGGTTCCCGGCGCTCGTGTGCGTTCCCCCGGTGCCGCCCGAGCAGCCGCCCAGTCCCGCCATGACCAACGCGGTCACTCCGGCCACCGCCAGTCGCCTGCTGGACATCGTTCCCCCTCCATGCACGGACGCGCAGCGTAGCCGACCGCCGCCCGCCCCCAGCGAGCGCCCCAGCCTGTCGGCGTACAACCAAAAGGACAGGTCAGCGGTCTCATGGGCGTCCGGCTGCCTGACCCCCCTTCCCCCAGGAGCACCATGCGCCTCAAGCAGGTCTCGCTCGCGGCGGCGATATCCGTCGTCGCGGGGCTGACCACCGCAACCGTCGGCCTCACCGGCCCCCTCGCCCGGGCCGACGGCTCGAACGCTTTGCCTCTGTCGCACTACGCCCACATGGTGGTCGACGGTGCGCACCAGCACCTCTTCTTCAGCCAGGGCGCCGGCACGGCCGGCATCGTGGTGACCGACCTGTCCGGCAACCCCGTGGGCACCGTCGACGGCGAGCAGGGCGCCGACGGCCTCGCGCTGTCCGCCGACGGCAGGACGCTGTACGCGGCCCTGAGCGACGGCGACGCGATCGCCGTCATCGACACGGCGACGCTCACCGAGACCGGCCGCGTCGACACCGGCACCGACAGCGCCCCGGTCTCCGTAGCCGTGGCCGGCGGCAAGGTCTGGTACAGCTATACGGACGCCGACGGCAAGGGCACCGTCGGCTCGCTGGACCCCGCCGCGCCAGCGCCGACCCAGCAGCCCGGCATGCCGCACTGGTCGGCGGCCCCTCTCCTCAGCACCGGGGGCGGTGTGCTCGCGGTCCAGGGCGCCCAGCCCTACACGACTCTCGTCGCCACCTACGACGTCTCCTCCGGGACGCCCTCCCCCAAGGCCGACATGGGCCTCGGCGGCACCGCGACAGGCCCGGTCAAGGTCACCGCGGACGGAACGAAACTGCTCGTTCCGCAGTCGGCGTCCGTGTACGTGTACAGCACGGCGGACCTCGGCGCCGCCACGCCCCACGGGTACTACACCGGTGGCGTCAACTCCTCTCCCGACGCCGTCGCGGTCGACTCCGACGGCACGATCGCCCTGGGCGCCCCGGCGGGCTCGGGCGCGGGCGCCTACGTCTACGCGGGCGACTCGATCGCCGAGAACCACTTCACCTTCCCGGCCGGTACCGTCGCCCCCGACGGCCTCGCCTGGGGCACCGACGGCCGCACGCTCTACGCTGTCACCCGCGCCGACGGCTCCTACGCCCTCGACGTCCTCGGCGACGCCAAGCTCACGGACACCGAACTCACCCTCGACTCCCCTTCGCCGTACGCGATCCCGGCCCAGCGGTTCACGGTGAACGGCACGGTGGGCGGCCACGGCTTCGTGCCGGCCGGCGCCACGCTGAAGGTCACCCGCGACGGCACCGAACTGCCCGACGCCACGGTGGGCGCGGACGGCTCGTTCGTCATCACCGACACCCGCCAGGACGAGGGCGGTTACAGCTACGAGGTGTCCTACGCGGGCGACGCCACGCACCGGCCCGCGGCCACCTCGCTGAAGGTGTGGGTGTCCAGGATCGGGACCACCGTCCCGTACCCGGAGTTCAGCTCGGCGGCACCGCACAAGGTGGCCTTCACCGGCACGGTCATGACCGACCTGAGCCGCGGCCCCTTCGACCAGGGCACCGCGGTCCGGGTGACCCGGACGAACGAGGACACCCACGAGTCGACGCCGCTCCCGGCCGCGCCGCTGGACCCCGCCACCGGCGAGTTCGCGGTCACCGACGACCCGGGTACGGCCGGATGGTTCACCTACAGCCTGTCGTTCGAGGGCGACACCACGCACCAGCCGGGCGCGAACGACATCAGCACCGTCATCTCCCCCTACGCCCCGGCTCTCACCGTGAACGCCCCCGCGACCGCCACGCGCGGCGCCGCGCTGAGCTTCGACGCCCGCCTGGGCGACGGCCCGTACGGCGGCGGCGAGACGGTCACCGTGACCCGCACGGACGCGGCGCACACCACGACGCCCGTGACGTGGAAGGCTCCCGTGGCCACCGACGGCACGATCACCGTCAAGGACACCCCGTCCACCGGCGGCGCCAACACGTACACGGTCGACTACGCGGGCGACGGGGGCCACCAGGCCGCCACCGCCTCCGCGACGGTCCAGGTCTCGCGCGCCACGACGACCCTGTCCGTGGCCGCCGACGCCTCGACCTACGCCTACGGCGCGACGGCCACCGTCACCGCCCACCTGGGCACCACGTACAACGGCCGTACGGTCTCGCTGTGGGCGACGCCCGCCGGTGGCAGGAAGACGCTGGTCAAGACGGGCACTGTGGACAGCAAGGGCAACCTGAGGACCTCCTACAAGCTCACCCGCAACACGACGTTCACTGCGTCCTATGCCGGTGACCACCGCTACGCCCCGGCCACGGCCACCCGTGCCGTGAGCGGTCAGGTGAAGGTCGCACAGGCGCTGAGCGGCTATTACACGAGCACCACGTACAGCGGCACCACCTACCGCGTCTACCACCGCACGACACGGCCGACGGTGACCACGACCGTGTCGCCAGACAAGTCCGGCCAGTGCGTGAAGTTCCAGGCCCAGCGGTACTACAGCGGTGCCTGGCACACGCTCAACACCTCGGCCTGCTCCACGCTCGGCTCCAAGAGCGCCGTGTCCTCGCGGCTGAGCCTCTCGAACGCGGTCAGCCAGAGGTTCCGGGTGCGCTCGGAGTACGTCCGCAGCTCCAAGGACACGACGAACGTGAGCACGTGGGGCGGCTGGCAGTACCTGACGGTCCGGACCTGAGAGCGCGCGGCGCTACTCCACCGCTCCGGTGCGGAACGGCCGCCGTCGTCGATCCGTAGCGTGCCGGAGCGGGTGCCCTGGGTCCATCTCAGTTCCAGGTACCAGCGCACCTCGCTCCTCGACGTCCGCGCCGTGACGTCCAGGACCAGCGGGGTCCCGGTGGACGCCGTGAACGGGAAGCCGCGCCCCGGGCTCACCGCCCGGGGCTCGGCCGCGTCCAGGTCCACGACGAACGGGGGCTGTGCGTCGGTGCGTTCACAGTCCGCGTAGGTGACTCCGGCGGGCGGCGCTTCGGCGGACGGCACCCGGACGTCGAGGCCCGCCACGGTCACGGCCCGCGCGGTCGCCGGTGACGGCGCGGCCAACCGTTCCTCGTGGTCCTCGGCGGTCCGGGGCAAGGCGGTGCCGACGACGGCGGGACGGCCACCGGGGCTCACCGCGACGGCCGGCGCGGGCTCGATCGAGGTGCGCTGGTCCGCGCCGACCGACTCCCACAGCGGGTCGATCGTCCGGTACGCGGTGTGGGTCTACGACAAGGGCACCCCGACGAATCACTCCCGGATCATCGGATACCCGGCCTCCGCCCGCTCCGCCGAGGTCACCGGGGTCACGGCGGGCCACGAGTACGTGATCCTGGTGTGCGCCTGGAACGCGTCGGGTGAGGGGAAGCCGAGCATGAGCGACACGGGGGTCCCCGGCTAGCCACCGGGTGCGCCGTCTGGGCCGGGCGCTCCATCCGGGGATACGTTCCGGGTGGGGCGCTCGGTCATGGGCCGGCCCGGTCCTGTGCGGAGGGAGAAGGCAGCGTGGCGATTCGGCGGATGGACAATGTCGGCATTGTGGTGGAGGACATGGATGCCGCCGTCGCGTTCTTCATGGAACTCGGCATGGAGCTGGAGGGCCGGGGGGAGGTACGGGGCGGCTTCGCCGACCAGTGCACCGGACTCGACGGCGTCCACTGCGACATCGCGATGCTGCGGACCCCGGACGGCCACAGCCGGCTGGAGCTGGCGAAGTACCGCAGCCCCGAGGTGATCGACGGTGGGCCGCGCGACCGGCCGCACAACATCCTGGGCACGCACCGCGTCATGTTCGCCGTCGACGACATCGAGGACACCGTGGCCCGCCTGCGCCCGCACGGCGGCGAACTCGTGGGCGAGATCGCCCGGTTCGAGGACAGCTATCTGCTCTGCTATCTCCGGGGCCCGGAGGGGGTCATCGTCGGCCTGGCCGAGCAACTGGGCTGACACGTGCTCCCTGACCACGAGGGGGAGGACGACGGGACGCCCAGGCTGAGTGAGCCGCCCCGACGGTACCGTCAGCACAGCAGGCGCTTCAGCCCGCCGGGGCAGCGGCCTCGATGTCGCGGCAGAACCGGCGATCCCGGTCGGCCAACGCCGCCCGTGGGCCGGCGGAGCGCAGGACGACGTCCAGGGCGCGGTCGGGGTCGGCGGCGTAGCAATTGCTGAACCAAGCCATGTTGGCCTCGACCACAGCCCACTCGGCGCCGGGCTCGGGGGTGGTCAGGAGACCGACGTCCACCACCACCGCGCTGGGCAGGCCGTCGCCGCACGCGGAAAGAAGACCGGCCGCGAACTCGCGGACTGCGGCTTCGTGCCGGTGGCCCGCCAGGGGCTCGGCGTCGAGGTGGCCGAAGGTGGTGTACTGCGAGCCGGTGCGGACCTCGCCGTCCAGGACGTACAGGCGGAACTCCGCCGCCCAGGTCACCACGTCGCTGATCAGTACGGGGGCGTCCGGCCCGGGCGGGAGGTCGGCGCCGGTGGGGTAGACGGCGGCCGGGAAACTCTTCTCTCTCGGTGGCTTCACGAAGGCCGACCGGGACAGGCGGCGCGCCTCGCTCAGAGTCGACAGGGCGATGTGTCGTCCCGTGTACTCGTACGGCAAGGCTGCCAGCCAGTCGTCGGACGGTTCCAGGAGCGCGACCTCGAGGTCGTCCACGACGCGTGCCGCGAAGCCGGGGCCCCCGTAGTAGTGGGCGCCTCGCCTCCCCGTGGCGGCGCCCCCGAGCACCTCCACCTTCATCCCCCGCCGCCGCGCCGACGCCGAGAGCAGCTCGGATGTCGTGGTGTACTGCGGCGCCAACGCCAGAGACCCTTGCTTCGTCACGGTCGATGACGATGTCACCGACCTGGCCCGGCAGTCCACCGGTATCCGCACGAGCGGGCGGGCGAGGGAGCACGCCCCCGCCCGCCCGGCGTCCGGTCAGCCGGTGTACGCCTCCAGTTCGGAGAGCTGGGCCGCGGGCCAGCCCGTGTTGCCCGTGACGGTCACACGGAGGTAGCGGGTCGCGGTGCCGCCAAGCGAGATGGTCGCCGTGTTCCCGCCGGACGGGTTGAAGGTGTAGCCCGCCGACGGTTTCAGCGTGGTGAAGGTGGAGTTGTCCGTACTGCCGAGCACGCTCAGCGTCTGGGTGCGGGTGGCCCACGCCGTTGCCGGGGGCAGCTTGAGGACGACGCGCTTGACCGCTGTCGCCGCGCCGAGGTCGACGGTGAGGGACTGCGGGAAGGCGTTGTTGGCGCTCTCCCAGTAGGTGTTGGGGTCGCCGTCCACGGCCTTGGTCGCGGGGTAGACGTCGGTGTGGCTCGTCTCGGTGACCGGGCGGCCCTTGGCGAGGTTGAGGGTCGGGTCGGCCGGAGGATCGGTGGGCGGGTCGGTCGGCGGGGTGGTGGGGCCGCCGCCGGGCACTCCCCCGTTGGTCCACTTCGGGTCGGGCCAGGTGCCGGTGCAGGCGGGCGGGTCGGCGTACCAGCCGCTGTTGCCGGTGCCGCGGGTGATGACGAAGCCGGATCCCACGCAGTTGTGGATGGGGTTGGACTGGGCGATGTGCGTGGCGGTGACGTTGGTGAACGAGGCGTTGCCGGGCGCCTGGATCTGGAGGGCGTAGGTGCCGGCGCCGTCGATCCGGACGTTCTCGAAGTGCAGCCCCTTCGTCGCACCCTCGATGTTCATGATCGCGGCGTAGGAGCTGTCGAGGATCTCGGTGTCGGTGATGTTCACCGTGGCGTCCAGGGCTTCATTGAGCCCGCTGAACCAGACCGCGCCGACCCCGAACTGCCAGTTGTAGTCGTTGTTCCCGGCCCGGATCAGGGTGTTGCGGGCCGCTGTCGTCGTCCCGGAGACGGCCGTACCCTGACCCGAGTTGACACCGGGATACCGGTTGGCGACGTGCAGGCCGCCGCCGTTGGTGACGGTGTCGGCCATCACGTTGTCGGAGATGGTGATGTCCTTGCCGCCGTACGTGACGATGTTGTTGGCGAGGATGGGCAGGATCACCGTGTTGTAGGTGAACTTGTTCTTGACGTTCGGAATGTTCTCCGCCCACATGGCGAGTCCGTCGTCACCCGTGTTGCGGACGAACGTGTTGGTCACCGTGGAGTTGGTGACACCCATGTGGAAGTTCACGCCGTCCGCGGTCTGGTCCAGGATGCGGCTGTTCTTGATGGTGAAGTTGTCCATGGGGCCGTCCATCCAGGCCCCGCACTTGGTGTGCTGCAGCCACACATTGTCGACGGTGGAGTTGGACAGCGCGCCCCCGATGGCGTTGACCTGGTCGTCGTCGACGCGCTCGCGGATGTCTCCGAGGACGGCGAAGTCCTTGAGCGTGACGTTCTTACTGCCGCCCTGGCTCGCGGACTTGCCGTACACGCCCACGGCCTTCGCCCGGTTCACCGGGTCACGGCCGGTGAGGACGCTGTACCAGGGGCCCGCGCCCGCCAGGGTCACCTGGTCGACCACTATGTGGTCCCGCACCTGGAAAGTGCCCTGCGGTAGGTAGACCGCCCTGCCCTGCGCCTTCCCCGCGTCGACCGCCGCCTGGATCTTGGCGGTGGAGTCGGCCGCGCCGGTCGGGTCAGCGCCGAAGTCGCTCACCACGTCCAGCGCGCCGGACGGCTTGCCGATGGGCGCGCCCACCTGCTCGAAGTCGGCGAGGTCGATGGTGAACGTCGGTGAGGCGCTGGTGGACGACACCTGGAGGCGCACCTTGGTCCCGGCCGGCAGCGTCGAGCCGAGCAGGGTACGGGTCTCGTCGTAGAAGTGGTGGGGGTTGGAGTCGCCGGGGTTGTTGTTGAAGGGATAGCCCCCGTAGTACCAGCCGTACTTGGACGTCACCGGGACGGACTTGAGCTGGTTGCCGTCGATCTTCAGGTCGAGGCTCGCGTCACGGCCGGTGCCGGCCGCGTTGTCGGGCAGCGAGTAGCGGAACGACATCGCGTTGGCCGGCGCGGTCAGGGTGAACTCGACGTACTCGCCCGGCGCGTCCAGGGTCACCGCCTGCCGGCCGGACGCCTCGGAGGGGAGGTGGCCGTAGAGGCGGTCCGGTCCGATGAGGGTGCCGTTGGTCGCCGCGTACTCGGCCTCCTGTTCCTTGAACGGGACGGTCGCGCCCCGGCCGGATATGCCGACCGGGGACGGCGCGGGCACTCCGGCCGCGTGTGCGTCGGGCGCGAGCGCCACGGCGACGAGCGTGCCGGCCGCGGCCAGCGCCATGGACACGGTCGCCGCCAGGGTCCGGCGCAGGGATCTGCCGTTGGGGGGTGCAGTCATGGGTGTGCGTCCTCAGGGCTCGTGGGGTGAGCGGACGCAAGAAAGCTAGGAGCGTACAGAAATGAAGTCTATGAAGCTGCGCAAGATTGTTACAGGACGACGCAGATTCTCAACTATCCACAGGCCACCCAGGCCGTTGATCCACATGGCAGGATGGCCGAGCCGCGCGGGACACGTCGTCTTGGCGCTGTTCAAGAGCGTCCTTGGAAGAAAACGGCTGGGTCCCACGCATGACTGCTGAGTGGTACGTCCTCATCGAGGAGGACACGCGAGTGACGGAGTACGTCGAAGGCAACCAACTGAAGCTGCACCGCTGGATGCTGACGGGCACCCATCACATCGAGGGCGACGAGACGCAGGCCCTCGCGGCCGCCGAGGACGCGGCTCTGCACTACATACCTGACACCATCGCCCGGCACGCCAAGCCGGGGGACGAACCGGCCCGCCACGCCCTGCTCGCCCAGGACGGGGCGTGGACGGTGATCGTGCGGCAGCGCCACCGCGAGGCCCGCATACGCGTGACGACGGCCCGTCTCATGCACTCCCACGAGGAGAAGGAGGCTCCGCCGAAGACCCTTAGGGAGTCCCTCCGGGGCGCTCTACAGGCCCCGCCGCCCCTTCCGAAGCCGTGGGCGCCGCCCGGTCAGGCGTGAGGAGGCTCCCCACCCGAGCCGATCACCCGCTCATGCGCCGCGTGATCAGCTCCAGCAGCCGTAGGACCGCCGCGTCCGCGTCCGGGCGGCGGATGGCGACCAGGGTGGTCTCCAGGTACGGCGACCGCTCCGCGAAGGGGACGAAGGCCACCTCGGCAACGTGGAAGTCGCGCAGCCGCTCGGGCAGGAGGCTGACGCACAGCCCGGACGCGACGTAGCTGAACAGACCGGTCAGGTCGTCCGAGACGGCGCGGGTGCGCGGGGTGAACCCCGCCTCGCGGCAGGCGAGTTGGACCTGATGGGCGAGGGTCGGCAGCGCGGTGGGGTCCGGGAGGACGAAGTCCTCGTCGCGCAGGTCGCCCAGCCCGATCTGCCCGGCGTCGGCCAGCGGATGCCGGCGCGGCACCGCCGCCGCGATGCGCTCGACCGCGAAGTCGAGGCTGACGAGGTCGGCGGACAGCGGAGCGGGGTCGCGCAGGAAGGCCAGGTCGAGCGTGCCGTTGCGGATCATCTCGGCCAGGGCGACCGCCGAGTCCTGGTGCAGGTGCACACGGAGGCCGGGGAGCTCCTCGGCCGCCGCCCGGAGCAGCCCCGGCAGGTAGTGGTGACTGAGGATGCTCACGTACCCCACCCGGACATCGCCCTCCAGCCCGGCGGCGACCCGGCGGGCCCGTTCGATGGCCGCGGACTGGGTGTCGAGGAGGCGCTGCGCGTCCACGGCGAAGACCTCGCCCGCCGCCGTCAGCGTCGCTCCGCCGGGGCCTCGGTCGAGGAGGCGTACCCCCAGGCCGCGTTCAAGGCGCTGGATCGACTGGCTGAGCGGCGGCTGGCTCATGCCGAGGCGCTCGGCCGCGCGCCCGAAGTGCCGTTCGTCGGCCATCACGAGGAACTGTTCCAGCAGCCTTCTGGTGAGCTGGATATCCTCAAGCATATTGCTCATGACCACAGCATATATTGGACGGACAGGGGCGCCGAGGTGTCCACTGGGACGTGGGCGTCACCGGAGAAGCGTGTCGCCCCTATCCCCCACGGCCCTCTCCCCTGGAGGCCCCCATGCGCAAGCAGGACGTCGCCCGGCTGTTCACCACCCCGGTGGACTCCCCGGCCTACGCTCCCACCCGGTACCGCTTCACCGACCGCGAGTACCTCAACATCTACTACCGCACCGACCCCGAGGCGCTGCGCCGCCTGGTGCCCGAGCCGCTGACGGTGACCGACCCGGTCGTCCGCTTCGAGATGATGCGGATGCCCGACACCACCGGACTCGGTGACTACACAGAGGCCGGCCAGCTCATCGCCGTCGAGCACGAGGGCGAGAAGGGCGAGTTCAACCTCGCCATGTACGTGGACAGCGTGCCGGCGATCTCCAGCGGCCGCGAGTACAGCGCGTACCCGAAGAAGGGCGGCTCCCCCGCCCTGTACGTCGACTCCGACACCCTGGTGGGCACGCTCGACTACGGCACCCTGCGCGTGGCGACCGCCACCATGGGCTACAAGCACCACGCGCTCGACCTCGACGAGGCAAGAACCGAGATCAGCACCCCCACCTTCATGGTCAAGACGGTCCCGCACTACGACGGCACCCCCCGCATCTGCGAGCTGGTCCGCACCCGGATCACCGACGTCACCGTGAAGAGCGCCTTCACCGCCCCGGCCCGGCTCCAGCTGTTCGCCCACGTCGCGGCGCCGCTGGCCGACCTGCCGGTGCTGGAGATCGTCCGGGCCAGCCACATCGTCACGGATCTGACCCTCGCCCCCGTCGAGCCGGTCTTCGACTACCTCGCCGCCTGAGCGCACCCGATCGAGAAGCACCGAGAAAGCACCGAACCATGACCTCTCCCACCGAGCCCGTCCTGAACTCCTACCGGCGTGCCGCGATCATCGGCGGCGGCGTGATCGGGATCTCCTGGGCCGGTCTCTTCCTGGCCCGCGGCATCGACGTGGTGATCAGCGATCCCCGTGCGGACATCGAGGACCTCGTCCGTACGGGCCTCGCCGAGATCACCCCGGCCCTGGCCGAGCTGGGCCTGCCGACGGAGCACCTCACCGACGGGCTCTCCTTCGAGGCCGACCTCGCCACCGCCGTCTCACAGGCCGACGTGGTCCAGGAGAACGGCCCTGAGCGGCTGGAGCTCAAGCAGGAGATCTGGCGGACGATCGAGGACGCCGCCCCCGCGCACGCGCTGCTGGCCACGTCGACCTCCGGCATCCCGGCGAGCGCCATCGCCACCGCGCTGCGCCGGCCCGAACGGCTCGTCGTGGGGCACCCCTTCAACCCGCCGCACCTGGTGCCGCTGGTGGAGATCGTGCCGGGCGAGAAGACGTCCCCGGAGACGGTCGAGCGGGCCAGGGCGTTCTACGCCGCCCTCGGCAAGAAGCCGCAGGTGCTGCGCAAGGAGGTGCCGGGCTTCGTCGCCAACCGCCTGCAGTCCGCGCTGTTCCGCGAGTGCGTGCACCTCGTCGCCGAGGGCGTGGTGACCGAGGCGGAGCTGGACGAGATCGTCACCTCCTCCATCGGGCTGCGCTGGGCGGTCGCCGGTCCGTTCCGCACCTTCCACCTGGGCGGGGGTCCCGGCGGGCTCCCCCACTTCATCGAGCACCTGGGCCGCGCCATGGAGGACAGCATGTGGCCTGTCCTGGGCAACCCCACCTTCGATGAGGCCACCGTCAGCACGCTCGTCGACCAGGCCCACGAGGCGTTCGGCGCGGGCACGGTCGAGGAGCTGGCAGCCGAGCGCGACCGCGCGCAGATCACGCTGATGCGCGCCCTCGGCGAGACGCCCGGCTCCGGCTGCGCGCACGCTTGATGCACCGATAACGCACATAAAGGCGAAGAAACATGGACCTCACCCAGAAGATCAAGAAGGCGATCGCCGACCCGGCCACGGACGACGCGTTCGACGTGCACGCCGAGGCGGACGAGGTGCTCGCGGGCATCGGCCTGAAGCCGGACGACACCGGCGGTGACATCACCTTCGAGGGCGCCGACCCGGTCGTCCCCAGCACCCTGCGCCTCGGCGCGGCCTCCGGGATCGCGCTGGTCGCCAAGTCGGCGGCTGTCGCCGCGCTGTGGAAGGACCGCACCGGCCGCGGCCAGGACATCCACATGGACCTGCGCAAGGGCCCGCACCGGCTGTGCCCGTTCTACGAGCGGAAGTGGGAACTGCTCAACGGCTATCCGGGCGGCACCCCGTCGCTGATCAACATGGCCTTCGTCAACAACTTCTACCGCAGCGCGGACGGCCGTTGGATGATGCCGTTCAACATCTATCCCAACATCAAGGTCGCCGCGCAGCGCCTGCTGGGCGTCGGTGAGGTGCCCGAGCACGTCGAGGCCGCGATCTCGAAGTGGGACGCGCGGGAGCTGGAGCGGGCCGGGGCCGAGGCCGGGTGCGTGATGCCGATGGTGCGCACACCCCGGGAGATCCTCGACGAGGAGCAGTACCGGCAGGTGCTGTCCACGCTGCCGCTGGTGGAGATCACCCGCATCGGCGACAGCGACCCCGAGCCGCTGCCCGCCGACCCGGTCGCGCCGCTCGACGGGGTCCGCGCGCTCGGCATGGGCCACATCATCGCCGGTGCCGGTGCGGGGCGTGCCATGGCGCTGCACGGCGCGGACGTGCTGAACCTGTGGCGGCCGACCGAGCTGGAGCACGACGTCACGTACAACTCGACCGGTGTAGGCGTGCGTTCGGCCACGGTGAGCCCGTACACCGAGGAGGGCCTTGCCCTCATCCACCGGCTCCAGTCCGAGGCCGACGTCTTCTACGCCAACCGGCGCCCCGGCTTCCTCGACCGCGTCGGGCTGTCCGAGGAGGAGGCCGTCGCGCGGCGCCCCGGTCTGGTCCACGCGACGGTCTCGCTGAACGGGCGTACCGGGCCGTGGAAGGACTACCTCGGCTTCGACCAGACCGCGGGCGCGCTCACCGGCCTGCTGCACCTGGAGGGCGACGGCGACAAGCCCGCGCTGCCGCCCATCACCGTGGTCAACGACTACCTGGTCTCCTGGTTCATGACCGCCGGCATCGCGGAGGCGCTGCGCCGCCGCGCCGTGGACGGCGGCAGTTACCGCGTCCACGTCTCGCTGTCCCGCGTGGCCCTGTGGATTCTCTCCATGGGCATCTTCGACCAGGGGTACGCGCGGCAGATCGCCGGCACCGGCGGCCTCCACGCCTACCCCGACCCCGAGGTCTTCACCGCCGAGACCCCCCTCGGCCACTATCAGGGCGTCACCGACCAGGTCCGGATGTCCGACACCCCCGGCGCCTACCGCCAGATCCTCGTCCCCCGCGGCTCCCAGCGCCCGGAGTGGCTCCCGGCCGCCTGACGGAACGGGCGGCCGGGGCGGTCCCCTCGCCCCGGCGCGATACTCGGCCCTCCGCGAACTCGGTCCGAGGCCCGCCTTCGCCGGCGGAAGCAGCCAGGAGCAACGGATCACGCATCCAGATTGCCGAGCACCCGGCCCATCGCCTCCCGTACGGCGGCACGTGCCTCGGCGGTGTGGTCCAGCGTCTCGAAGCCGTGCCGGCAGTGCGGGGCGGGGATGACCTCCACCTCGGCACCGCACTCACCGGCGGCGTCCAGGAAGCGCTCCACGGTCGCGTCGAGCATCGGGTCTTCCAGCCCGACGCGCGTGAGCACGACCGGCAGGTCCCCCGCACCGCGTACCGCTGCCGCCGGACGGAACCGGTCGCCGTCCGTGCCGTGGCCCGGAATCGGTTCCAGCAGGGGGTAGTTGGCCGCGAGGCACCGCAGCCACGGCGGCGGCGCGGCCAGCCATGGCGCCGCCAACGGGCCGCCGCCGGAGAAGAACCAGAGGGCCACCCGGTCACCGTCGACCCCGGGGTGTGCGCGGACGAGATCGACCGCTGCGGCCACGTCCTCGGCGGCGCGTGCGAGGTCGTCCGGCGCGTGCAGCCGGTGGTCCAGCGTGACGCCGACCGCGCCCGATTGGGCGGCGAGTGCGGCGTACCCGGTGAAGGTCGGCCAGTCTCGCGGGGCCGGCCTGATACCGGCGGGCAGCGGGCCGCCATGCACGAACACCACGGCGGGGCGGGCCTCCTGGTGGTCGGGCAGATACAGGTCGACGCACTCCCGGCGCTCCCGTGGCCGGTCCGGCACGTCCAGGACGAACGGCCGGAGGTGATCGGG
The DNA here is from genome assembly GCF_009865595.1 of Streptomyces sp. SID1328. Taxonomy (NCBI): domain Bacteria; kingdom Bacillati; phylum Actinomycetota; class Actinomycetes; order Kitasatosporales; family Streptomycetaceae; genus Streptomyces; species Streptomyces sp. SID1328. The sequence continues at coordinate 28,251 of NZ_WWKH01000033.1, forward strand.
TACGTGGCCCGGAGGGAGTGCGAGGCTCTCCCCCTCACCCGCCGCCGCCTGTCGCAGAGCCTTGGCCAGCAGGTCCGGCTCGGACAGCATCGGCCAGTGGCCGGTGGGCACTTCGAGGAAGGTGTTGCCCGGCTGGGTGAGCAGGCTCAGACGCGGGACGCCGAGAGACGCCATCCAGCGCAGCCGGTCGATGGTCGAGCCGTCGGCCGGGCACAGGACACCGGTTCTCGGGATGCGGGCGGCGCTCTCGGAGAGCCGTAGCGGCTGGGTGAGAGTGGCGGCGGCCTGCGGCAGGGCGCGTTCGGCGAGCTGGTCGAGCACGGCGGGGGTGAGCCCGTCGGTGCTGCCCAGGCGGTGCCATTCCTCGCGTGCCGGCGGCGGCACCTCGGTCGCGCCGCTCGCGGGTCGCGGCAGGGCGGGGAGTACGTCGAGGGCGCTGTCGCCGTCCTCGGGCAGCCCGGCCGCGTCCAGGTGGACGACCCGGACCACCCGGTCCCGGCGCCGGTCGGCGGCGCCCAGAGCCGGGAGCAGTCCGTAGCCGTGCCCGACCAGCACCACGCGCTCCCCCGCCGCGTCCACCTGGCGGATCACCTCCGCGATGTGCGACTCCAGGTCGGCCGGGACGACAGAACCGCCTCCGGCCAACGTCGCGCAGAACACCCGCGCCCCCGCGCGCCGCAGCACCGCCGCCACCCGCGCCCACACCCAGTCCCCCGTGTGCGCCTCCGGCACCAGGACGAACGCGGCCTCGGTCCCTGTGTCCACTGTCATCCCCGACTCCTCCCACTGGTCCGGCGCGACCCTGTACCCGGCCGCGCGCGCCGCTACCGTAGGAACTCCCCCTGGAGGAGGTTCAAGGCGTGACCGGCAGTACTTCGTGGAGCATCGGGGAACTCGCCGCGCGGGCGGGCGTCACCGTGAAGACCGTCCGCTTCTACTCCGACCAGGGACTACTGCCCGAGACCGGCCGCAGCTCCGGAGGGCACCGTCGCTACGGTCCGGAAGCCCTGGGCCGGTTGCAGATGATCCGCTCCCTGCGCACCCTCGACCTCCCGGTACCGGCCGTGGGCCGGGCGCTGGAGCGGGACGACGCACTTCAGGCACTGGTCGCGGACCGCCTGCGCGAACTGCGGCCCCAGCTCACCTCGCTGCGCTGGCGGGAAGCCGCGCTCCACCTCCTCGCGGACTGCTCGCCGGAGGAGCGTGCCCGGCGGCTGGACCTCATCGGCGCCATGGGCCTCCCACCCGACACCGACGTCCTCGCCCGCTTCTGGCGCCGGTGGCTCTTCCCGGCCCGGCTGCCGGCACCCCTGCTGGCCGGGATCGTCGACACCGCGGTACCCGCACCGTCCCACGACCCCACCCCGGCGCACGTACTGGCTTTCGGGCGCTTGCGGGCGATCGTCACGGCGCCCTGCCCGCCGGGCCTCCTGGACCGGCCGCCCGCGCCGAAGCGGTTCGACGACGGCTTCCGTCCCGCCGTCCTCTACTCCGGGCTCAAGGAGGCGTACGACCTCGCCGCCCCTGAGCTGCGGGCCGGGCGTGCCCCGGCCGGGGGTGAGGCCCTGGACCGGTTCGTCGGGGCCTGGGCGGAGGCCGGGGGTGCCCGGGACAGCGCGGCGTTCCGGCGACGGCTGACCGGCGTCCTGGCCGACGAGCCCCGCCTCGACCACTACTGGGACGTCGTGTCCGAACTGGCGACCCCGCCCGGCGCCCCACCGGAACCCACACCGGGCGCGGCCGAGGCGTGGCTGCGCGAGGCACTCGCCGGCACGGCCGGAGACCCTGACGAAGGCGCCTGGATGCGATCGTGCTCGTATGAATGACCTCGGCGACGCGCACCTGCGCACCTGGGCGCTGCGCTTCATGACCCTCCTCGCGGCCGGCCCCGAGGACCAGCTTGCGTGGCTGGGTGAGCAGGCGGTGGAGACGGGTTCCGTGGTCGAAGAGGTGCTGCTGCTCTGCCGGACCTGGGAGGGGCTGGTGGAGCGCGGGGTCGGCGAGCAGGCAACCCTCCGCGTCGCGCGGGCCATCAGCCACCGGCTCGATGACTTCGCCGACGCGCCGCACACCGGACTCTGGGCCGATGAGCTGGCCGTGGAGCCGGTGTGGGGCGACGTACGTTCCCTTGCCCGGCAGTTCCTCCGCACGGAGCTGGGCGACTGGCGTCAGCCGCTACCCCCTGCGGACACGCCCTAGGGGCGCGGCTGGGGAGACGAGAGGGCCTTGCGGTCCACGTCGCACTCCTTCTTCGTCAGGGGGCGCCGGTCCCCCGCGCGGCGGGAGCAGAGGACGGTGCGGTCGTAGTGGGCGCCGCCGGTGTTGGCGACGCGGACCAGGGAGATGGCGTAGTTGTCGCGGGTGCCGGGTTCGAGGCCCTGGTCGCGGGCGTTGTCCTGGGTGACGGCGGTGAAGTCGATGCGGCCGGTGGCGAGGTTGTCGATGTTGGTGCGCAGCAGGCCCGACCATGCCTCGGCCCGCCCGCGCGGCTGCCCGTCGCCGGTCGCGGCCCGGTAGAGCACCTCGGTGGCGTCGTGCATGAGCATCGTCTGTCCGTCGCTGAGCGCGCTGTCGGTCTGCGGGGTCGCCGCGCTCAGACCGATGATCTTCTCCTGCTCGGGACCGAGTTTGCGCAGGTTGTTGACGAAGATGGTGCCCTGGTTCTTGGTGCCGGGGGCGGTGAGGACCAGGTGGTAGAGGGTGACGTTGGCGGCGACGCTGCTGCGCTCGGAGTCGAAGCCCGCCTGGGAGAGGTCGTCCCCGGCGAGGACCGCGATCTGCTTGCCGTTGCAGCCGGGCTCGGAGGTGATGCCGTCCATCAGGGCGTTGACGTCCTCGGTGCGGCCCGCGAAGTAGACGACACGGGGCACCTCGCCCTCCTGGCAGATCTGGTCGACCTGGCGGCCGAGGACCGGGCGGCCGTTGCTCAGCTCGTACCGTTCCAGCCGGTCGACCCGGTAGCCCACGTCGGTCAGCATCCGGGCGCCGTGGTCCATCTGCTCGCGGGTGTAGCGGTCATGGGTGACGGGACTGCGGCCGAGGACGACGGCGCGGCCGGCGGTGCCGTACCCGTGGGTGCCGGGGGCCCGCAACTGTTCCGCCAGCAGTTTGAGTTGCCGTACCTGCCACTGGTCGGTGGCGGCCAGGTTGAAGAAGTTGGGCTTGTCCAGCAGCCAGGTGCCGGAGTTGGTGCCGGAGACGACAGGGAGTTCCGCCTGGCGCAGGGTCTCCAGCACCTTGTCGGTGTCGGTCATGTCGCGGCCGATGCCGACCACGCCGACGATCGTGCGGTCACGGCGTGCCACGTCCACGATCCGCTCGGCCATCGTGACCTGACTGGCCATGTCCGTACCGCCGTTGGCGACCAGCAGGCGCAGCTTCACCGGCTGGGAGGCGTTGTTGGCGTGCTGGGCGATGTAGGCGCCGCGCAACTCCTCGAAGCCCTTGACCAGTTGGTCGTCGTTCTTGCCCTCCGGGTCGGGTCCGCTGAGTGGACCCGCGTAGACCAGCGTGACGTAACCGCTGTTGCCGATCGACGCGTTCTCCTCGCGGATCAGTTCCTGGAGCTGCCGCGCGACCGGGAAGGTGACCCCTCCCGTCGCCACGCCGACGCACTCGGGGCCCTTGCCACCCGGCGTCTCGACCCGGCGGGTGTCCTGGTTGGCGCCGCGCAGGTCGCTGGAGCAGTACTGGCTGGTCAGCCGGTGGTCGCGGACGCCGAGCCCGAGCCCGGTGGCCGCGAGGACGAGGGCCAGCGCGGGCAGTGACCACAGCCAGGTCCAGCGGGGGCGCCCGGTGGACAGCCGGGAGCGGCGCGGGGAGCCGACGCCGAGGTCGGGGTGGAGCAGGAGCCCCTCCGGCAGCGGCACCCGCAGCACCCACGGCAGGGTCCTGCCCTCCAGACTGGGCGACTGGCTGACCCGGCGGGCGCGGTTCCAGCTCGCGTACCAGGCGGGCAGGTCGGCGCCCGAGCCGTTGAGGTGGCTCCCGGCGGGCTCGGCCGCGTAGCTGCGCTGCAGCAGGGCGATGTCCTCGTGCCGTACGGCGGCGACGACGAGCAGCGGGTCGAGTTCGCTGCGGATGCTGCGGATGTCGCTGATGGCGCGCACGAGTTCGATCAGGCCGTTGTCGGGGGTGGCGTCGGGGAGGACGAGCACCGGCGGGGTGGGGCGCTTGCGTCCGCGCAGGTCCAGCGACCAGGCGCGGTGCGCGTCGCGCAGGTCCTCGCGCAGGGCGTGCACCCGCAATTGGAGGTGGCGGCGCTGGGCGTCCTCGTCGCCGCTGCCGGTGCGGTGCTCGTCGAGGAGGCCGCCGTCCTGGATGTCCCGCGCCACGGCGGCGACCCGCTGGCGTACCGCGCCCGGCGGCCAGAGCCGCAGCAGGCGCCAGGTGAGGCCCTCCCCGCGGTCGGCGCGCGGGCCCTGGTTGAGGTAGGTGGTACTGAGGAACCAGCGGACCTCGCGGCGCAGCCCGAGGAACACCGGCGCACGTCCCGGCAGGATGCTCAGGGCCAGCAGCGCGGCCATCACCACGGCGAGGAACAGCAGCGTCACGTACCAGGGCTTGTCGGTGATCAGTACCGCGACGACCGCGATGAGCAGGGCGGGGACGGTGCGGGAGGCGTCGGTGACGGCGTCGCGCAGCCTGGCCGTCCACTGGATGCCGCCGGGCCGCCAGCCGGTGCGGTTCAGCCCGTGCAGCAGTTCGTCCGGCTCGGCGTCGGGGCCGGCCTCCCGCACGACGTTCTCTATGGCGAGGAGCAGCTCGCTGCGCGGGAAGGCGTACTGGCCGTACTGGCGTCCGCCGCCGCGCCAGGCATGCGGCTCCACGTACGGCTCGCTCCCGGACCGGGCGCGCTTGCCGCCGAGCGCCTGGACGACCCGCAGGGCGCGCACCATGGGGCTGCCGCCGTCGGTGGGGCCGACGAGCGCGGACTGCCGGACGGCGGCGAACGGCACGCCCCGGGACCGGAGTTCCTGCCGCAGCTCGGCGAGGCTGCCGCGTACCGCCTCGTCGCCCTCCGGTGATCCGCCGTCCGCGTACAGCACGAATTCCGGCAGCGCCATGGGGCTGCGGCGCCGGAACGCCTGGAAGATCGCGTCCAGCATTTCGATGAGACGCGGGGTGGTCGCATAGTGCCGTCGGCTGTCTGCGCTGCCCAGGCGGGTCACCAACTCAGGCTCCTCACGGTCGACTTGGCACTCCTTTCGGACAAGGAGTGGTGTGAAGTCTGCCCAGCCGGTGCGCCGGGCGAGGGAGAGTGGCACAAATGTGACCAGCCCGCAGCGGTAAGGGCATCCGGGGCCAGGGTGCGCAGGTCGGCCATGCCGTCGTTCTCGCCGCTGTGGAGGAAGGCCGGCGTGCGGCCTGGGGCGCGCAACGGGCTGACGCGGAGCGCGCGCGCCTGCCGTTCCTCGTCCGAGGTCTCTCCACGCGTCCCGCCGGGAATTCCCCCGGGGGAAATCCCGCGAGCGCGGAAAGGACGGGTGTCACGATTTCATACAGCCCTTGGTGACGAATGGGCAACGATTCGGGAAAGGCCGGGCACGAAAGAACGGCGTGCGGCGGAACCTCACACCTCATCGGTGCGGGTTCCGCTGCACGCCGTTCCTTCGGAACGCGCCGCGGATTCAGTCCTTGGCGGCGTCCTTCAGCTTCTCCGTGGCCTGGCGGGTGTCGCCCGTGGCCTGCTCGGCGCGGCCTTCGGCGGTCAGCTTCTCGTTGCCCACCCCGCGGCCCGCGGCCTCCTTGACCTTACCGCTCGCCTGCTCGGTCGTGGCCTTGGCCTTCTCGCTGGCGCTCATGCCGCTCACCTTTCGCTGTGCCGCTGTTGCCTTACAAGAGGGCGGATGACCGCGTCCGCCGCCGGTAAACCCGGTGAACCGGATGTAATTCATGTGTGTGTGCGGCGAGGATGCGGGCATTCGGCGGTCAGGAGGTTGATAAACATGGTTCCCCTGCTTCTGGTTCTTCTTCTGGCTCTGATTCTTTTCGGTGCGGGCTTCGCGCTCAAGGCACTGTGGTGGATCGCGGTGATCGTGCTCATCGTGTGGGTGCTCGGCTTCATCGTGCGTCCCGCCGGCAGTGGCGGCCGCAAGGGCCGTTGGTACCGCTGGTAAAAGCACGCCCTGTGCGATGAAGTGGCCCGGCCGGATTCGGCCGGGCCACTTCGCCGTGTCCGGGAACGGGCGTATCGCCGCGCTTGGCGGGGTATGAGGAGAACGTCGGCCCCTCGGGGGACCGCAGTGGAACCCTGCACCTCCTGCCCCCGCGGGGCCGGCCCGCGTCCACCGCGCCTCCTCCCCCGGCGACGTCACCCGATTGCCCTGCATGGCGTGCGCCCGTCACGGCCGCCCCCGAATGTGGTGCAGGTGTCGTCGAGCCCGTGAGGGAGAGTCATGATCATCAAGTTCCTGCACGACAAGGGTCTGCGCAGCGAGCACGCCAACACCGTCGCCTGCGCGGCCATCGGCCTGTCCATCGCGTCCTGGTTCACCTCGCGCACGGTGGAGGGCAAGGGGCTGGACCGGGCCGACCGGTGGGGCATATTCGTCGCCACCTGGCCCGCCACCTGGTTCGGACTCGGCCAGGCCCTGAGCCAGTACGAGCGCAACGGTGTCTCCTTCGGCCGCTGACCGCGCGGGCAAGCAGCAACACCGGCCACGCCGGTACCGGCTACAGCCAAGGAGAAACGGCATGTCGCACGTGGAAGAGTCCATCGAGGTCAACGTCCCCGTACGGGACGCCTACAACCAGTGGACCCAGTTCGAGGACTTCCCCCAGTTCATGGACGGCGTCGAGCGCATCGAGCAGCGCACGGAGTCCCTCCTCCACTGGAAGACGAAGATCGCCGGGGTCGAGCGGGAGTTCGACGCGGAGATCGTCGAGCAGATCCCCGACGAGCGGGTCGCCTGGACCAGCATCGGCGGGGAGGCCCGCCAGGCCGGGGTGGTGACGTTCCACCGCCTGGACGACGGCACGACCAAGGTCATGCTCCAGCTCGACTACGACCCGGAGGGGCTGGCCGAGAAGGTCGGGGACAAGCTCGGCTTCGTCAAGCGCCAGGCCACCGGCGACCTCAAGCGGTTCAAGTCCTTCATCGAGGAGCGGGGCGGCACCGCGACCGGTGAGTGGCGCGGCGAGGTCTGAGCACGGCTTCACTGTGAGGGGCGGGCTCACGCGAGCCCGCCCCTCACAGTGAAAAGAGTTGGACCCGGTCGTGACCGGCCGGGTAGCTTGCAGTCGACCGTGACACCGCCCGAGGAGGTGAGACCCATGAACGCTGTATCGACGTGGGTGCTCCCCCTTTCGCGTCACGGCCGGCGACTGACGTAGGTGTCGCCGGGAGCGCCTCCACACCAGGCACTCCCGAAAGGCACCACCATGAACTCTCTGCGATTCACCGCCGAGTCGTCCTCGGACGGCATCCGCGAACGCGACTTCACCGTGGGCGACGTCCCCGGCGTCCTCTGGTCCCCCGCCTCCACGGGTCCCGCGCCCCTGGTCCTGATGGGCCACGGCGGCGGCACGGCCAAGCGGCACCGCGCGATGGTGGGCCGCGCCCGCCTCCTCGTGACCCGGTGCGGCTTCCACGCAGCCGTCCTCGACGCGCCCGGCCATGGCGACCGGCCGCGTTCCGCGCAGGACGAGCACGACGTGGCCGAGCTGCGCCGGGCCCAGGTGGCGGGCGCACCGGAGGCGCCGGTCGTCGTCCCGTACAACGTCCGGCTGGCCGAGCAGGCCGTGCCCGAGTACCGGGCGACGCTCGACGCCCTCCAGGAACTTCCGGAGATCGGCACCGGCGGCCCGGTCGGCTACGTCGGCTTCGGCCTGGGCATGGCGATCGGGATGCCGCTGGTGGCGGCCGAGCCCCGGATCACCGCCGCGGTCTTCGGCATGACCTGGCCGGACGCCCTGTTCGAGGCGGCGAAGCGGATCACCGTGCCGGTCGAGTTCGCCATGCACTGGGACAGCGGGCGCATTCCGCGGGAGGCGAGCCTCGCCCTGTTCGACGCCTTCGCCTCGGCGGAGAAGTCGCTGCACGCCAACGCGGGTGAGCAGGTCGCCTGGCACCTGGCCGAGGCCGACAGCGCGACCCGCTTCTTCGCCCGGCACCTCTCACCGGCCCGGCCGTGAAACGGCGGCGCCCGGTGTGCACACCGGGCGCCGCCGTACGGCGCGTGTCTACCGGCTCGAACTCGACAGGTTCTCCCTGACCTTGGCGATGGCGAACCCCCAGCCCTGCTGGACGGTCGTCTTGCCGGGTACGGCGATCTCGTCAGGGTTGGTGAGCACGTCCAGCAGGACGGGCCCCGGCTCGGCGAACGCGCGCTTCACCGCGTCGGTCAGGTCCTCGGGCCGGGTGACCCGGATGCCGGTGATGCCGAGGGCCTGGGCGACGGCCGCGAAGTCCGGGTTGTCGAGGACCGTGCCGAACTCCGGCAGCCCGGCCTGTTCCTGCTCCAGCTTGACCATGCCGAGGCGCTGGTTGTCGAAGACGACGAGCTTGACCGGCAGCTGCTCGGTGCGGATGGTCATCAGGTCGCCCAGCAGCATGGACAGCCCGCCGTCACCGCAGAAGGCGACGACCTGCCGGTCCTTGTCGAGCATCTGCGCGCCGATCGCCTGCGGCATGGCGTTGGCCATCTAGCCCAGGTTGTAGGAGCC
>NZ_WWKH01000342.1:0-1019 GCF_009865595.1 Streptomyces sp. SID1328
GGCGCCGGCTCGGACGCGGCCGACAGCGCCGACCTGTGGTCCGGTCTCGGTCCGGCCGCGCCGCTGGGGACGCCCGCGCGGGTGCCCACCGGGCCGCTCGCGGGGATGCTCGGCAACCTGCTGTCGTTCGAGGTGTTCCGGCTGGTGACACAGGCGCTGCCCGCCGAGACCCGTAACCAGGTCGTCGTGCAGGACCTGAACTCCCTGGACGTGCTGGCCGAACCGCTGCTGCCGCACCCCCGCTGCCGGTTCTGTACCGCCGGGGAACCCAAGGCTCCGGACGGGGCCGCGCTGCGGGTGCCGCACCCGGACGACGAGCCGGTGGCACTGCCCGCCGACGGCCCCGCGGACGAGGCGGCGGCCAAGGGGGCGCTGGCCGCGCTGGAGCTGCGGGACGTGCTGGTCCGCGAGGCGGCCGGGGTGTTCGGCGGCTATGCCGACGACGACTGGGAGCAGACCCCGCTCAAGGTGAGCACCGTACGCCTGGGCGTCTCTCCCGGCCGCGTGCGCGAGGTCTCCGCGATCGACGTGCACCATGTGGCCGGGGCCCGGCTCGCCGCGCTGTTCCGGGGCGCGGAGGTGTACGCCGAGCATGTGGTGCCACCTCGGGTGGGCGGCCGGGGGGGCCGGGTCGCGCCGGCCGAACTCGCCCTGTCCAGTGGACTGGAGGCGCCCGTGGACCGGGTCGCCGCCTGGTCGGAGGCGAGCTCGCTGCTGGACGGGCGGACCGTGCTGGTGCCCACGGGCGCGGTGCGCACCCTGGGCGGCTGGAACGACCAGGGCCTGTTCGAGCGCACCTCGGCCGGTACGGGCGCCGCGGGCACCCCCCGCGCGGCCCTCGCCCGCGCCCTGCGCTCCGCCCTCACCGACGACGCCCTGCGCCGGGCGATCCGCAGGACAGCGCCGGTACGGCTGGTGGACCTCAACTCCCTCATCGATGACGCCGAGTTGCTGTTCCTGCTGCGCTCGGCGGAGAACCTGGGCGTCACGGTGGAGGTGCTGGACCTGACCGGGGCGGG
>NZ_WWKH01000343.1:0-979 GCF_009865595.1 Streptomyces sp. SID1328
GGGCGCGCAGGTAGTCCTCGGCGCGGGTCCGCAGGGCGGGCCGCTCCTCGACGGCCGCGCCGACCCAGCCGCGCAACCACTGCGCGGTGAGCGCCGCGTGCTCCGGGCCGAGCCGCCAGGGGCTCGGGTGCACCCGTACCGACGCGCCGTGTCCGGCGAACGCCTCGCCGGCCGCGGTGACCGCGTCCGGACCGAGCAGACCGCCCCGGCGCTGGTGGGCGTTGAACGCCTCGGCCAGGTCGGCGTCCAGCGGGTCGGAGGACGCGAACTCGACGCGTCCGGCGACCGAGAGGGTGAGCAGGGCGGGGCTGCCCGCGCCCGCGCAGGCGGCGGCCAGCGTCTCGATCTCGGGGCGGGTGAGCACGTCCAGCAGCGCGGACGCCGTCACCAGCGAGGCGCCGGACAGCGCGTCCGGCGTGAGCCGGGCGACGTCGCCGCGCCGGGTCTCGACGGTGACCCGGCCGCCGTCGGCGGCGACGCGCGGGGAGGCGACAGCCGCGAAGTGCAGCAGGTACGGGTCCCGGTCGTGCAGCACCCAGTGCTGGGGGCCGTCCAGCCGGGCGGCCAGCCAGCGGCCCATCGAGCCGGTGCCGCAGCCCAGGTCGTGGATGACCAGCCCGCCCTCCCGCGGCGGGAGTTCGGCCAGCCGCTTGCCCAGCGGCTCCAGCAGGCCCTGGGCCCGCGCGTCGGCGTCGGCCGGCTCCCGGAGCTGGAGCCACTCGGGCGCGTACCGGGGCCCCTCGTCGGCGTCCCCCTCGCGCAGCCGTACGGTGGCCCGCTCGCCGGGGCGGCCGACCGGGCCGGCGCCGGCGATGACGTCGGAGGTGCCGGTGGACTCGGTGCCGTCGTTCACCCGGTGTTCCTCCTCGGTGGTGGCGTCGGTCATGCGGCCCTCCTGGGGGCGCCGGGGAGCCTGCCGAGGACCCCGGCGAGGCTGCGGGCGGTGGCGGCCCAGCCGCCGAGCGCGCTGCGCCGGCCG
>NZ_WWKH01000344.1:0-700 GCF_009865595.1 Streptomyces sp. SID1328
CACCTCCGCCCCGGCCGCGGCGAGCCGGAGCGCGCACGCGCTGCCGATGCCGCCGGCCGCCCCGGTGACGAGGGCGACCCGGCCGGCGAGGTCCAGGGCGGAAGGGGTACTGGGGTGGGGGCTGGACGAGATCATGTCTCGACCCTAGTGACGCGCCCCCGGCTCACCACATAGGGCGAGAACCCATACTTCAGCCAAGAGTCATGGGGTCGAACCATGTGGGTGTCTCGGACAGAGCCTGCTTGATCCGGAACAGCGAGAACTCGTTCAGCTCCGGCAGCGCGTCCACCGCGAACCAGCCCACGTCCAGCGACTCGTCGTCGTTGACCCGCGCCTCGCCGCCCACGGCCCGGCAGCGGAAGGTGATGTCCATGTACTGGCACTCGTCGCCGTTGCCATAGGTGATCGGCTGGAGGGCCTGCACCAGGACGACCCGCTCGGGCACGCAGTGCACGGCCGTCTCCTCGAAGACCTCGCGCACCGCGCACGCGGCGGGCTGCTCGCCCGGCTCCGGGATGCCGCCGACCACCGACCACTTGCGGGTGTCCGTGCGGCGGCCCAGCAGCACCCGCCCCTCGTCGTCGAAGACGATCGCGGTGACACCGGGGAGCCAGAGCAACTGGGTGCCCGCCGTGGCCCGGAGCGAGGTGATGAATTCAGGTGTAGCCATGGCCCCGACCCTAAACGGCCGGACTCCGGC
>NZ_WWKH01000345.1:0-827 GCF_009865595.1 Streptomyces sp. SID1328
AGGAGGCGTGCAGCCCGTGCGCGTGCACCAGGTCGGCGTCCGCGCAGGCCGCCCGGAGCCGGCCCACGGCCGCCGGGTCGCTGCTGCGGGGCACCGGAACGTGGTCGGCGCCGGTGCCCCGGAAGTCGTAGGCGTGATCGGCCTCGGCCGGTGCACAGACGGTGACCCGGACGCCCCGCGCGACGAGCCCCTCGGCCAGGGAGCGCACATGGGCGCTGCTCCCGGCATTGCCGCCGCCGAGCACCTGCACGGTACGCAGCGAGGACTGGCCGTGCGGGGCGTTGCTGCTCACGGGGGTCACTGAGGCCGGGACTCCTGGGTCGGGGCGGGGTCGGTCAGGGCAGGCAGGGATCGGTCACGAGGAAGTACAGAAGGTAGCGAACGGCGAAACACCGGAAGCGGGGCACGACGGGCCGTGCGGGCCCCCGCCCGGAGGCGGCACACCGTCAAGCATGCCAGTACGTACGGCCGTTCCGGGAAATCCCGCCGGAGCCGGCCGGCGGGGCGCGTTGGCAATGCGCCGGCGCATCTCACCCGTACGAGTGAGAGCGGCCGTCGGCCCGGCGGAGCCGGCCGGCGTACGTACCGCGAGGTCAGCGGCTCACAGCGCCCGCGCCCAGGCGGACACCCGGTCCCCGCGCACGGTGGCGGCGACCACGGCGACGGCGTGCACGAGAAGGCCCGCACGCCCGTTGGCCGAAACGACGGCCGTGCCGAGCGCCGCGCCCAGGGCGTGCGCGCCGGTGTCGCCGAGCATGGCCCGCTCCCCCAGGTCCTCGGGGAGCACGGCGGCGGCCCCGCCCGCCGTGACGGCGGCCAGCGCACCG
>NZ_WWKH01000346.1:0-519 GCF_009865595.1 Streptomyces sp. SID1328
AGTTGAGGACGATCGTTACGCTCTTCCATTGAGGCACATTCGCACATGAGATGCATGTGGATCACGGCAGTCTGTCTACCCGCGCAAACCCAGGCCGCTGTTCGATGGGCGGCTGGGTGGCAGCCTAGCCTCGATCTTGCGTGAGGGTCCGTCAGCTTGCTGGCGGACCCCTTGTGATGAGTGAGTGCCGTGACAGACTGACACCTCATCGGCACCGGAAGCCGCCGTTCCCGACGTTACTGGTCAGGTCGTCCGGGATCCTGTAACCCTGGGGCCTCCTCCCTCCTGGCCCGTCCTCGCGCGGGCGGGCCAGAAGGCATGGCCGGGTGCCGACGCTGGGATCGGGCGCAGCGCTGTGCGGGGTGGGCCACCCTTTCGACCCAGGTGCCGCTTCGGCCTCAGTGGACGACCAAAGGGGTCTGCCGGTTTCCTTTGCTGGCCGGTCAGGCGCCACAGGGGGTTCGTTGTTGCGGAGGCTGTGGGTGGTGTCGTTGAGCTGGTAGGAGCGCAGGTCGCCGA
>NZ_WWKH01000347.1:0-606 GCF_009865595.1 Streptomyces sp. SID1328
GCCATCCCCGCCCCGCGGGACGGCTCCGGCGCCTCGGAGCCCGTACGCGACGGCGCCGACGGGGGGCCGCTCACCGCCGAGGAGCTGGACCGCTTCGCCGACGAGCTGCGCGGCCTCCTGGACGACGCGGTGTCCGCCGCCGAGCGCACCCTGTTCGACCTGCGCACCGCCGCCGCCGACGACACCCGTATCCTCTCCGCGCTCGGGGACGGCGGCCTGTTGCCGCCCGGCCCCGACGTGCTGGCCACCGTGGAGTACCTGGGCGAGCACGGCATCCCGGCGCTGCCCGGCTGGCGCTACCTCGCCCAGGCCGTCGACCCCGCCGACCACGCGCGCGTGCTCGCCACCCGCCCCGAGCTGGTCGACGGTGTGATCATCACCGACCCGGACACCCACGCCCGCGCCCGAGAGGCCCTGGGCGAGGCGGCCCTGCTGCCCCGCTCCGCCGTCGCCGTCGGCACCGCCGCCGCCCTCCTCGCCCCGGCCCCCGCCTCCGAGGCGCGGCCCACCGACGTCTTCCTCGTGCCGCCGAACCCCGCCATGCACGACGAGCACGCCGCCGACGAGGAACGCCAGGCCCTGCGTGCGCGGGCCACCGAGCGCGAC
>NZ_WWKH01000348.1:0-212 GCF_009865595.1 Streptomyces sp. SID1328
GACACCGCTTCCGGGGCTCCCGAGCGCATGGCTGCTCGGGAGCCCCGGCCGTGTCCGGCGGGTGGTGCTGGCGAGCGCCGTGGTCGCTCCGCCGGGCACCGGCGCGGCACAGCACCGGGCCGGCCTGGACGCGGTGGGCGCGGCGCTGCGGCGGGCGGGCAGCCCGGTGACGTCGGTGGGCCGCGCGTACAGCGGGGCGCCGGTGTGTCCGG
>NZ_WWKH01000349.1:0-759 GCF_009865595.1 Streptomyces sp. SID1328
GTCGCCCAGCTCCTCCAGCGAGGCCGTCACCACCGGCGCGCGGTGCCGCCGGTGGGTGCCCGCGTACCGCTCCAGGCCCTCCAGGAAGGCCAGGTCGCGGCTGGCCCGGAAGGAGTTGGCCTGGCCGCTCCAGGTGACATCGGTGAGACCGGCGTACCCCCGCATGAAGACGCTGCCCGCGACCGGCGCGGTGGTGGGGGAGGTGACGTCGGTCCAGGTGCCGCCGCCCAGCACCCCGCACACCGGGTTGGCCAGCGCCTTCACCGGCAGCGGGTGGTCCGACGCCCGGCGCAGCCGGTACGAGTCCGGGCGCGGCTTGGGCAGCGGGGCCGGGGCGGGCAGGGTGGCCTCCGCAGCCGCGCGTGAGGCCGCCTCCTCGGTGAAGGGACGGCAGCGTGGGCACATCGGCTCCGGCAGCAGGGGGAACGTCCGTACCCGCAGGGTCTCCAGGTCCAGCTCCGTGACCCGGGGCAGTTCGGCGTCCGGGCCCTCGGCGGTGTGGCGGGCGGCGCCGGAGGCGATCAGCCGGTGCAGCGACCACACCGCGTCCACCGTGTGGTCCGGCAGCACCGGCCAGGCCCCGGCCGCCGTGGTCTCCGTACCGGTCTCCAGTGCCTCCCGCTCGGTACGGGTGCGCAGCCGCTGGCGGCGCATCGCCACACAGGTCCCGCAGGCCGGACCGGCCGCCGGGGTGCCGCCCCAGGGGCCGAGCAGCACGGCCTGCGCGGTCAGGTGCACGGTGGCCGGGCCGGCGGGGAG
>NZ_WWKH01000350.1:0-345 GCF_009865595.1 Streptomyces sp. SID1328
GGGACTCCGGGTACGCCGTGAGGCCAGCGCCGGGCTTCCGGTTCCCGGCCCGGCGCCCGCACTCCCCCACCGTCTCCCCGCTGCCCCTGCTCACCGCCGACCTCGCCGCCGCCGTGGCGGGCGCGTTCGTACCGGACGCGGCCGTGCGCGGGCCGCTCGTCGTGGCCGCGCTGGTGACCGGTGCCCTGCTGCTGCGGCCGCGCCCGGTGCGCTCGGTGACCGGTGTGCTCGACGAACTCCCGTCCGTCTGCGGCCGGATCGCGGTGGTCTGGCTGGCGCTCGGCACGCTGACCACCGCCCTGGAACCCGGCCGCGCCCTCACCCTGTCCGCGCTGGCCGTCGGCT
>NZ_WWKH01000034.1:0-51806 GCF_009865595.1 Streptomyces sp. SID1328
CGTGGCCGCCGCGGCCCGCGGGGCCGGCGCCGAGGTCGTCACCCGGCCCGCCGCCATCGCCGGCGACACCGCAACCTCCGAGGCCGCCGTCCTGCACGCCCTGGACGCCTTCGAGGAGCGCGTCCGGGCGGCCGTCGACGTGGTGCTGCTCGTGCAGTGCACCAGCCCCTTCCTGCTCGCCGACGACATCGGCCGGGTCGCCGAGGCGGTCGTCCGCGACGGCGCCGACACCGCCGTCACCGTCGCCCCGTTCCACGGGTTCGTCTGGCGCGACGGCGACCCCGACGAGCCCGGCGGCTTCGGCGTCAACCACGACAAGGCCGTACGCCCCCGCCGCCAGGACCGCCCGCAGGACCTGCTGGAGACCGGCGCCGCCTACGCGATGGACGTCGCCGGCTTCCGCACCCACGGCCACCGCTTCTTCGGCCGCACCGAGCTGGTCCGCACCGACCCGGCCCGCGTGCTGGAGATCGACGACCCGCACGACCTGGCCCGCGCCCGCGCCCTGGCCCCGCTGCTCGACACCGTCCCGGCGGGCGCGCTGCCCACCCGCGACGACGTCGACGCCGTCGTCCTCGACTTCGACGGCACCCAGACCGACGACCGGGTGCTGATCGACACCGACGGACGGGAGTTCGTCTCCGTGCACCGGGGCGACGGGCTCGGCATCGCCGCGCTGCGCCGCGCCGGGGTGCCGACGCTGATCCTGTCCACCGAGCAGAACCCCGTCGTCGCCGCCCGCGCCCGCAAGCTCCGGCTGCCGGTGCTGCACGGCATCGACCGCAAGGACCTCGCCCTCAAGCAGTGGTGCGAGGAGCAGGGCATCGCCCCCGAGCGGGTGCTCTACGCCGGCAACGACGTCAACGACCTGCCCTGCCTCGCCCTCGTCGGCTGGCCCGTCGCGGTCGCCGACGCCCACGACGCCGTACGCGGCGCCGCCCGCGCCGTCACCACCGTCCCCGGCGGATACGGCGCCGTCCGGGAGATCGCGGGCTGGCTCCTCGGGCCCTCCCTCGACACCCTTCCCGACCCCGTCCCCACGTCCCACAGCAAGTAAGGAACACCCTGATGAGCACCAACTCCCGTCTCCGCAGCTTCGGTTCCCGCGAGGCCGGCCCCGGCCGCCCGGTCTACGTCACCGGCGAGATCGGCATCAACCACAACGGCGAGCTGGAGAACGCCTTCAAGCTGATCGACGCCGCCGCCGAGGCCGGCTGCGACGCCGTGAAGTTCCAGAAGCGCACCCCGGAGATCTGCACCCCGCGCGACCAGTGGGACATCGAGCGCGACACCCCCTGGGGCCGGATGACCTACATCGACTACCGCCACCGCGTGGAGTTCGGCGAGGACGAGTACCGCCAGATCGACGAGTACTGCAAGGAGAAGGGGATCGACTGGTTCGCCTCCCCGTGGGACACCGAGGCCGTCGCCTTCCTGGAGAAGTTCGACGTCCCCGCCCACAAGGTGGCCTCCGCCTCCCTCACCGACGACGAGCTGCTGCGCGCCCTGCGCGCCACCGGCCGCACGGTGATCCTCTCCACCGGCATGTCCACCCCGAAGCAGATCCGCCACGCGGTCGAGGTGCTCGGCTCGGAGAACATCCTGCTCTGCCACGCCACCTCCACCTACCCGGCCAAGGCCGAGGAGCTGAACCTCCGCGTGATCAACACGCTGGAGAAGGAGTTCCCGAACGTCCCGATCGGCTACTCCGGCCACGAGACGGGCCTGCAGACCACGCTGGCCGCCGTCGCCCTCGGCGCCGTCTTCGTCGAGCGCCACATCACCCTGGACCGCGCCATGTGGGGCTCCGACCAGGCCGCCTCCGTCGAGCCGCAGGGCCTGATCCGCCTGGTCCGCGACATCCGCGCCATCGAGGCGTCCCTCGGCGACGGCGTCAAGAAGGTCTACGACTCCGAGCTGGGCCCGATGAAGAAGCTGCGCCGGGTCCCCGGTGTGGTCGCCGAGGCGGAGATCGCCGCCGCCGCGGGCGAGCCGGTCACGGTCTGACCCGACTCGCCCGACTGCTCTACGACGGGACGGTCACAACCCCCCATGAGCCCTCGCGCCGGACACCCCGGCCCCCCTGCCCGCACGCTCGCCTTCGTGGAGAGCCCGGTGCAACTGCTGAACGTACTGGAGTGGGCCCACGCGGGCGGGGTGGCCGCGCGCGAGGGGGCCGGGGCGGAGCTGACGCTCGTCGTGCTGGCCCCCACCGACCCCATGACCCGGGGCCAGCTGCGCCGCATGGCCGACCTCGCCCGGGACGAGGGGTACGAGGTGCGCTGGGAGGAGGCGCGGGGCGGCGCGAGCGCTCCGTTCCAGACCGTCGGCGCGCTGGCCGGGGCGCTCCGGCGGGCCGGCCGGATCGTCATGGGCGACCCCTTCTCCCGCTACGTACAGCTCCTGCTCACCATCACCCGGGCGCCCGAGCTGGTCGTGGTGGACGACGGCACCGCCACCATGGAGTTCGTCGCCCAGCTGGCCCGCGGGGAACGGCTGGTGCGCTGGCACCGCAAGGGCGGTCCGCCCGGACCCCGTGACCTGCTCTTCGCCCCGGTCTCCGCCACCGCCCGGCGCCGGCTCACCCCGAGCGGCGGCCGGCGGGTGGAGGTCTTCTCCGCGATGCCGGTGACCGAGACCCCGGACGGCGTCACGGTCACCGCCAACGAGTTCGCCTGGACCCGCGCCCGCTTCGGCCCGCCCCGCGTGACGAAGAGCGCCGACCTGGTCGGCACGTCCCTGGTGGAGACCGGCGTGGTCGACGCCGACCGCTACCTCGCGGCCGTCCAGGCCCTGGCGAAGGCCCACGGCGCCACCCGGTACTTCGCCCACCGCCGGGAGAGCACCCCGAAGCTGCACCGGCTGGCCATCGAGACCGGCCTGGAGATCGTCCGTCCCGAGCTCCCCCTGGAGCTGATCGCCCGCCGGGGCCCGATCGGCAGCACCGTGCTGAGCTTCCCCTCCACGGTCGTCCACACCCTGCCCCTCGCCCTGAAGGGCACCGGCGTCCGCGTCGCCGTCTGCGACATAGACCCCGCCTGGCTCACCGCCCACGCCTCCCCACGGGCCCAGGGCTTCCTCTCCGGCGTGACGGGAACGGCCCGCGACACGCACCGGCTGACCACGGTGGTGCCGGGGACCTGAGGGGTCAGTCCCTCCGCGCCAGTACGAATCCCCGCGCCCGCGTCTCCTCGCCCTGCGGCTCGCGGACCACGGACGCGACCAGGGTCAGGCCCGCGTCCGTGAGGCCGGCGGCGATCGCCGCCGGGGAGCGCATGTAGTAGTCCAGGTCGATCTCGTGCCCGAAGCGTTCCGTCAGGTGCAGGTGGCCGGCCTCGCCGGTCTGGAAGGCCAGCAGGACCGGCGCGCCGGGGCGCAGCGTGCGGTGGAACTCGGCGAAGGCATGCGGGAGGGTGTCGTCCGGGACGTGGATCGTGGAGTAGAGGGCCAGGATGCCGCCGAGGGTGGCGTCCGGGAGGTCCAGCGCGGTCATCGAGCCCACGTGGAAGCGCAGACGCGGATGGGCCTCGCGGGCCAGGGTCACCATCGCGGGGGAGAGGTCCACCCCGAACACCGGCACGCCCAGGCTGTCCAGCAGGGCGGTGACGAACCCCGGCCCGCTGCCCAGGTCGGCCACCGGGGCGGGGCCGTTCTCCTTGACCAGCTCGGCGAAAGCGCTGATCAGGGAGCGGTCCAAGGGGTGGCGCAGGCCCGAGGGGAACCGCTCGGCGTACTCCTTGGCGATCGCGTCGTAGGACGAGCGGGTGGTGTGCAGGAACTCCGCGGTGGTGTCGGTCACGCCGCCGCACCCTACCGGCGCCGCCGCGCCGCGCGGGTCCGGTCCATGGACAAACCGAGCGGCGGGGCGGCGGGCGTGGTATCCGTGGAGGGAGAAAGAAAGGTTTTACCCAACCCAGTCCACCGCCATGCGTCCGCCGGTCAAGTTTTCTTCCCTCCAACGGGCTGAACTTTTGTTGATCGAGGGTCAGTTGACCGTCCGGGCGTCCTACCCTTCAGAGGGTGAACCGATTGATGACCCGAGAGACCGTGGCCGACCTCCCCGGTGCTGTGCTCCCCGGCGCGCTCAGCGAGTCACTGCACGCCGAGCTCGTAGCCTTCCGCCGCGACCTGCACATGCACCCCGAGCTGGGCAACCAGGAGTTCCGCACCACCGCCGCCATCAAGGAGCGGCTGGAGCGGGCCGGGCTGGAGCCCCGCGTCCTGGTCACCGGAACCGGGCTCATCTGCGACATCGGGCACACCGAGGGCGAGCGCTCCGGCGTACCGCTGCTGGCCCTGCGCGCGGACATCGACGCGCTGCCCATCCCGGACACCAAGGACTGCGCGTACCGGTCCACCGTGCCCGACCGCGCCCACGCCTGCGGCCACGACGTGCACACCACCGTCGTGCTCGGCGCCGGCCTGGTCTTCGCCGACCTGCACGCCAAGGGCCTGCTGTCCCGCCCGGTGCGGCTGATCTTCCAGCCCGCCGAGGAGCAGCTCCCCGGCGGCGCCCTGACCGCCATCGCCGACGGCGCGCTCGAAGGCGTCGGCCGCATCCTCGCCCTGCACTGCGACCCCAAGGTGGAGTGCGGCCGGATCGGCCTGAGGCACGGTCCGATCACCAGCGCCTGCGACCGGCTCGACGTGGCCCTGGACGGCCCCGGCGGCCACACCGCCCGGCCGCACCTGACCACCGACCTGGTCACCGCCGCCGCCCGCGTCGCCACCGACGTGCCCGCGCTGGTCGCCCGCCGTGTCGACACCCGCAGCGGACTCGCCCTGACGTGGGGCCGTATCGAGTCGGGCCACGCGGCCAACGTCATCCCCCAGCACGCCGAACTCTCGGGCACCGTCCGCTGCCTGGACCTGGACGCCTGGCGGGACGCGCCCGACGTCGTGCACGCCGCCATCGACGAGGTCGCCACCCTGCACGGCGCCAAGTCGGAGATCACCTACGTGCGCGGGGTGCCGCCGGTGGTCAACGACCGGGAGTCCGCCGAGCTGCTGCGTCGCGCGATGGTCGCCCGCTGCGGGCTGGACTCGGTGGAGAGCACCGAGCAGAGCCTCGGCGGCGAGGACTTCTCCTGGTACCTGGAGCACGTGCCCGGCGCCATGGCCCGCCTCGGCGTCCGCCGCCCCGGCGAGCGGACCGTACGCGATCTGCACCAGGGCAACTTCGACGCCGACGAGAACGCGATCACGGTCGGCGTCGAACTCTTCACCGCGGCCGCCCTGATGGAGTCCCCCGAGGTCTGACCGGCACCCGGCAGGACACGGCACGGCCCCCGCGTGGCACGCGGGGGCCGTTCGCGCAACACATCCGCAGGCCATTCGTATCCGCCCCGAAACATGGCGGCCCGAGGCTCGGTAGATCGAGTTCAAGTGCCGTTTGCCTCGGTTCGATAACGGCTGCGCGAGAGGTGTTTTTCTGACATCTACGCGCGTTACGATGCCGCGAGCCGACGCCGACGGGGCGTCTCGGCCGGGGCGTCGTCAGACGCTCCCACCAAGCGCCATGGTGGCGCTCAGGTCAGGTGAAGGAGCCTTCCCGTGCGCCGGGTAGCCAAGCTTTCCGCTGCGTGTATAGCCACCGCAGCTCTCGCCCTTTCTGCCACGGCCTGTGGCAGCACCTCCTCCGAGAACGACAAGTCGTCCTCCTCCTCCGGTGACGGCAAGGGCGTCAAGATCGGTCTCGCCTTCGACGTCGGCGGCCGTGGTGACCGCTCCTTCAACGACTCCGCCGCGCGCGGTGCCGACAAGGCGAAGGGCGAGTTCGGCGGCTCCGTCAAGGAGCTGACCGCCAAGACCACCGACACCGAGGCCGACCGCGAGCAGCGCCTCTCCGACCTGGCCGACGCGGGCTACAACCCGATCATCGGTGTCGGCTACGCGTACGCGCAGTCCATGGGCAAGGTCGCCAAGAAGTACCCCAAGACCAGCTTCGGCATCGTCGACTCGGTCGTGGACGCGCCCAACGTCGACAGCATCACCTTCACCGAGGAGCAGGGCTCCTACCTGGCCGGTGTCGCCGCCGCGCTGAAGACGAAGAAGTCGCACGTCGGCTTCATCGGCGGTGTGGACGTCCCCCTGATCAAGAAGTTCGAGGCGGGCTTCGTCCAGGGCGTCAAGGACACCAACTCCAAGATCAAGGTCGACACCCAGTACCTGAGCCACGGCTCGGACACCTCCGGCTTCGCCAGCCCCGACAAGGGCAAGGAAGCCGCGCAGGGCATGCTGGACAACGGCGCCGACGTGATCTACTCCGCCGCCGGCTCCTCCGGCAACGGCGCGATCGAGGCCGTCAACGGCAAGAAGGGCGCCTGGGCGATCGGCGTCGACTCGGACCAGTACAACATCCCGGGTCTCGCCAAGTACAAGGGCTCGATCCTCACCTCGATGGTCAAGAACGTCGACCTCGGCGTCTACGACTTCGTGAAGTCCGTCCACGACGGCAAGGCGCTGGCCGGCGTCAACAGCTACTCCCTCGCCAAGGACGGCGTCTCGCTGTCCACCAGCGGCGGCTTCATCGACGACATCCAGGCCAAGCTGGACGCCGCGAAGAAGAAGATCGTCGACGGCTCCATCAAGGTCAAGACCACCCCGTGACCTGACGGGTCCTCAAGGACCCCGGCTCGGCGTGGGGGCGCCGTGAGCGCGCTCCCCGCCGAGCCATAACAATGTGTCAACTCTACGCGTGTAGCGCTGAGTTGCCGCGCTAGCGTCGCCGACGCCTGCCCTCCCTCCCCCGCATCCCCCTTCCCCGAGGAGAGTGCGCCATCAACGCGTCCAGCCCTCCCGCTGCCGTCGAACTGCGCGGCATCACCAAGCGTTTCCCCGGCGTCGTCGCCAACCGCGACATCGACATCACCGTCCGCCCGGGCACCGTCCACGCCCTGTGCGGCGAGAACGGCGCCGGCAAGTCCACCCTGATGAAGATCCTCTACGGCATGCAGCAGCCGGACGAGGGCACCATCACCATCCACGGCGAGCAGGTCACCTTCGGCAATCCCGGTGACGCCATCGCGCGCGGCATCGGCATGGTGCACCAGCACTTCATGCTCGCCGACAACCTCACCGTGCTGGAGAACGTCGTCCTCGGCGCGGAGAAGCTGCACGGCATCGGCGCCAAGGCCCGCACGAAGATCCGGGAGATCTCCGACGCGTACGGCCTGGGCATCCGCCCCGACGTGCTCGTGGAGCGCCTCGGTGTCGCCGACCGCCAGCGCGTGGAGATCCTCAAGGTCCTCTACCGCGGCGCCAAGACCCTGATCCTGGACGAGCCGACGGCCGTCCTGGTGCCCCAGGAGGTCGACGCCCTCTTCGACAACCTGCGGGAGCTGAAGGCCGAGGGCCTCACCGTCATCTTCATCTCGCACAAGCTGGGCGAGGTGCTGTCGGTCGCCGACGAGATCACCGTCATCCGGCGCGGCACCACGGTCGGCACGGCCGAGCCCAGCACCACCACGCCCAAGCAGCTCGCCGAGCTGATGGTCGGCAGCGAACTGCCCACCCCGGAGACGGAGGAGTCCACCGTCACCGACGTCGCGCTCCTGGAGGTCGCCGGGCTGCACCTGGCCCAGACCGACCTGGACGGCATCGAGCGCGTCATCCTCGACGAGATCTCCTTCACCATCCACAAGGGTGAGGTCCTCGGCATCGCCGGTGTGGAGGGCAACGGCCAGTCCGAGCTGGTCGAGGCGATCATGGGTATGCGCGACCCGGACGCCGGCACGGTCACGCTCGACGGCGCCGACGTCAGCCACGTCCCCACCCGCCGCCGCCGCGAGGCCGGCATCGGCTACATCCCCGAGGACCGCCACCGCCACGGCCTGCTGCTGGAAGCGCCGCTGTGGGAGAACCGCATCCTCGGCCATGTCACCGAGCGCCCCAACTCCCGCCGGGGCCTGCTGGACCCGAAGGCCGCCCGCACCGACACCGAGCGCATCGTCGCCGACTACGACGTGCGCACCCCGGGCATCGACGTCACCGCGGCCTCGCTGTCCGGCGGCAACCAGCAGAAGCTGATCGTCGGCCGCGAGATGAGCCACAGCCCCAAGCTGCTCATCGCCGCCCACCCCACCCGCGGTGTGGACGTCGGCGCGCAGGCCGCGATCTGGGACTACATCCGCGCGGCCCGCCGCGACGGACTCGCGGTCCTGCTGATCTCCGCCGACCTGGACGAGCTGATCGGTCTCTCCGACACCCTGCGGGTGATGTACCGCGGCCGCCTGGTCGCCGACGCCGATCCCTGCACGATCACGCCCGAGGAGCTGGGCTCCGCCATGACGGGAGCGGCCTCCGGCCACCTGGAGCACACAGAGGACGACGCCCGATGAACAAGCTGACCTCACGGATCGACAAGGAGCGGCTGCTCCTCGGCATCGCGGCGCCGCTGCTGGCCATCGTCGCGGCCCTGCTGGTCACCGCCCTGGTGATCCTGGCCACCGGCAAGAGCCCCGGCGCCGCGTTCAGCGACATGGTGACGTACGGCTTCGCCTCCGACAGCCAGGTCTACATCCTGAACAAGGCGACGACGTACTACCTCGCGGGTGTCGCGGTGGCCATCGGCTTCCGGATGAACCTGTTCAACATCGGTGTCGACGGCCAGTACCGCCTCGCCGCGTTCGTCGCCGCCGTCCTCGGCGGCGCGCTGACCGTGCCCGGCTGGCTCGCCATCCCGCTGATCATCCTGGCGGCCATGGTGACCGGCGCCCTGTGGGCGGCCATCGCCGGCATCCTCAAGGTGACCCGCGGTGTCAGCGAGGTCATCGCCACGATCATGCTGAACTCGATCGCCACCGCGATCATCGGCTACCTGCTCCAGCCCAGCCAGCTCGGCCAGCTCGACAAGGCCGGCACCCTGGTCTCCACCAAGCCCCTGCCGGAGTCCTCCTGGTTCTTCCAGATCGACACCGGCCCGGCGGGCGTCCTGTGGGGCTTCATCGTCGTCGCGGTGATCGTCGGCATCGGCTACTGGTTCGTGCTCGGCCGCACCCGGTTCGGCTTCGACCTGCGCACCGTCGGCCAGTCCGAGACGGCCGCCGCCGCGAGCGGTGTCGGTGTGAAGAAGATGATCGCCACCAGCATGATCATCTCGGGTGCGGTGGCCGGTCTCATCGGCATGCCGACCCTGCTCAACGACAGCCACCAGTTCAGCAACGACTTCCCGGCGGGCATCGGCTTCACCGGCATCGCCATCGCGCTGCTGGGCCGCAACAACCCGGTGGGCATCGCGCTGGGCGCCCTGCTGTGGGGCTTCCTGGAGCGCACCACCAACCACCTGGAGTTCCAGGGCTACGACAAGGAGATCCTCGGCGTGATCCAGGGCGTCATCGTCCTGTGCGTCGTGATCGCCTACGAGGTCGTGCGCCGCTACGGCCTCAAGCGCCAGCAGCAGCGGGTCGGCGCCGAGCTGGCCGCCCGTGCCGCCGCCCCCACCGAGATGCAGGAGGTGGCGTGATGACCGCCACGATGACGGACGCGCCGCCGCCCGCGGCGCCCAAGGCGGACAACGCCCCCCGGCCGGCGGGCCGTTCGCTCGCGAAGATTCTTCTGATCGTCGGCGGCGCGCTGCTGCTCGTGGCCGTGGTCCGGGTCATCACGGGGGCCAACCAGCTGACCTCCGAGGGCCAGGTCAGCGCGGCCCTCGGGCTCGCGGTACCGATCGGGCTCGCGGGCCTGGCGGGCCTGTGGTCCGAACGGGCCGGCGTGGTCAACATCGGCCTCGAGGGCATGATGATCCTCGGCACCTTCGGCGCCGGCTGGATCGGCTGGCAGTCCAGCCCCTGGCTCGGCCTGCTGTGCGGCGTCGGCTTCGGCGTCCTCGGCGGTCTGGTGCACGCGGTCGCCACGGTGACCTTCGGGGTCGACCACATCGTCTCCGGTGTGGCGATCAACCTGCTCGCGCTGGGCGCCACCCAGTACCTCGCCAAGCTGTTCTTCGCCGAGGGCACGGCCGCCGAGGCGGGCGGCAACCCCAAGCAGTCCCCGCCGGTGAACTCGCTCGGTGACGTCACCGTGCCGGGACTCTCCGACGCGCTGCACTCGGTCGAGCAACACCACTGGTTCCTCATCTCCGACATCGCGGGCATTCTCGGCGGTATCGTCACCGACGTGTCCGTGGTGACGATCCTCGCCGTGCTGCTCTTCGTGGGCAGCTGGTGGGTGCTGTGGCGGACCTCGTTCGGCCTGCGCCTGCGCTCCTGCGGCGAGAACCCGGTCGCGGCGGAGTCGCTCGGCGTGAACGTGTACCAGTACAAGTACGCGGCCGTCGCCGTCTCCGGCGGTCTCGCCGGGCTCGGCGGTGCCTTCCTCGCGCTGGTCACCTCGCACACCTACCTGGAGGGCCAGACCGGCGGCCGCGGCTACATCGGTCTCGCCGCGATGATCTTCGGCAACTGGCGTCCCGGCGGTCTCGCCATGGGCGCGGGTCTGTTCGGCTACTCCGACGCCCTCCAGCTCCGCAACGGCGGTGTCACCGTGCACGCCCTGCTGCTCCTGCTGGTCGTGCTGCTCGCCGCCCTCGCGGGCTGGAAGCTGTACCGCAAGGCGCTCTGGCAGGGCGTGATCAGCGCGGTCATGGCCGTACTGGTCCTGGCCTGGTACCTGTTCACCGACGAGGTCCCGAGCGACTTCGTCGGCGCCACCCCGTACGTCGTCACGCTGCTGGTGCTGTCGCTGTCCGCGCAGCGGCTGCGGATGCCGAAGGCGGACGGCATGCGGTACCGGAAGGGGCAGGGCAAGTGACCACCGCGTTCGACTGGGAGGCGCTGCGCGCCGAGGCCCGCGAGGCCATGGCCCACGCCTACGCCCCCTACTCGGGCTACCCGGTCGGCGTGGCCGCCCAGGTCGACGACGGCCGCACGGTCACCGGCTGCAACGTGGAGAACGCCTCCTACGGGCTCGGTCTGTGCGCCGAGTGCGGGCTGGTCTCGCACCTCCAGCGCACCGGCGGCGGGCGGCTGACACACTTCACCTGTGTGGACGGCACCGGCGCCCTCCTCGTGCCGTGCGGCCGCTGCCGCCAGCTCCTGTACGAGTTCGGCGGACCCTCGCTGCTGCTGGACACCCCCGAGGGCGTCCTCCCGCTCTCCGAGATGCTTCCGCAGGCCTTCGGCCCGGACCATCTCACCAAGTAAGTCCGTGCGGCCCCCCTGCCCGCTCCGCGAGCAGGGGGGCCGTACATCTGCACCTCCCGGAAGGAACTCCCTGGCCATGGACGCCATCTCCGTCATCCGCAGCAAGCGGGACCGCGCCGCACTGACCGACGAGCAGATCGACTGGGTCATCGACGCGTACACCCGCGGCGAGGTCGCCGACTACCAGATGGCCGCCCTCAACATGGCGATCCTGCTCAACGGGATGGACCGCCGGGAGATCGCCCGCTGGACCGCGGCGATGATCGCCTCCGGCGAGCGCATGGACTTCTCCTCGCTGTCCCGGCCGACCGCCGACAAGCACTCCACGGGCGGCGTCGGCGACAAGATCACGCTTCCGCTGGCCCCGCTGGTCGCCGCCTGCGGCGCGGCCGTGCCGCAGCTCTCCGGGCGCGGCCTCGGCCACACCGGCGGCACCCTGGACAAGCTGGAGTCCATCCCCGGCTGGCGCGCGCTGCTCTCCAACGAGGAGATGCTGTCGGTGCTGGACGGCGTCGGCGCGGTGATCTGCGCGGCGGGCGACGGCCTGGCTCCGGCGGACAAGAAGCTGTACGCCCTGCGCGACGTGACCGGCACGGTGGAGGCGATCCCGCTGATCGCCTCGTCCATCATGTCCAAGAAGATCGCCGAGGGCACCGGCTCCCTGGTCCTCGACGTGAAGGTGGGCTCCGGCGCCTTCATGAAGAACATCGAGGACGCGCGTGAGCTGGCCTCCACCATGGTGGGCCTCGGCACCGACCACGGCGTGAAGACGGTCGCCCTCCTCACCGACATGTCCACCCCGCTCGGCCTCACCGCGGGCAACGCGCTCGAGGTCCGCGAGTCCGTCGAGGTGCTGGCGGGCGGCGGCCCGGCGGACGTCGTCGAGCTGACCCTCGCGCTCGCCCGCGAGATGCTCGACGCGGCCGGCCTCAAGGACGCCGACCCCGCCAAGGCCCTGGCCGACGGTTCCGCGATGGACGTCTGGCGCCGCATGATCGCGGCCCAGGGCGGCGACCCGGACGCGAGCCTCCCCGTGGCCCGCGAGCAGCACGTGCTCGTGGCCCCCGCCTCCGGCGTCCTCACCCGCCTCGACGCCTACGACATCGGCATCGCCGCCTGGCGCCTGGGCGCGGGCCGCGCCCGCAAGGAGGACCCGGTGCAGGCCGGCGCGGGAGTGGAGCTCCACGCGAAGCCGGGCGACACGGTGGTCGCGGGCCAGCCCCTGCTGACCCTGCACACGGACACCCCGGACCGCTTCGGCTACGCCCTGGAGGCGACGGAGGGGTCGTTCGACATCGCGCCCGCAGGGGCCGAGTTCTCGGCTTCGCCGGTGGTGCTGGAACGTATCGCCTGATCAGGGGACTTCTTCGTTCGGGTGAACGGGATCGGTGGACCTCCGCCGGTCCCGTTCGTCATGCTGGGATCGGTGACGCCCTGATTGGAGACCGTCATGAGCGCACTCACCGTGGGCCAGGACCCCGACCGGACCTGGGACGACCTCGTCCGGTTCCGGGACGAGTCGGACTGGCCCGAGGGCAGCAGGGTGGAGATCATCGAGGGGATCGTCACCGTGTCGCCCACTCCCGCGTACCGCCACAACGTGATGGCGGCGCGCATCCAGCGTCGCCTCTACTCCGTGATCCCCGAGGACTGGGAGATCTTCCAGACACTGTCCATCGCCGTGCCCTCCCGTCTGGGCATGTTCATCCCTGGTCTGGTCGTCACGCCGCTACAGCCGCCCGAGACGGAGTCGCACATCCCGGCAGCCCTCGCCGAACTCGTCGTCGAGGTGACCTCCCCGTCCAACGCCCGGCACGACCGGGTCAGCAAGCCGGCCGCGTACGCGACGGCGGGCATCCCGCTCTCTCTGCTCGTGGACCCCTGGGCCCCCGGCGGCCCCACCGTCACCCTCTACGGTGAGCCGCAGGACGATGCCTATCGGGTACTTCGTGCGGTGAAGTTCGGTGACACCGTCCACCTGCCCAAGCCGTTCGACGTGGCGATCGACACCAGCGAGTTCCCCGTGGACTGATCGCCGTGCGATGAGTTGCGGGGGCGCCCCCGGTCTACCCGACGTGGACCCCAGGACCGATCCCGTGCTCGTGCTGCGTGGCCCCGTCACCCGGGATGAGGTGGCGGGGCTGGCTGATGTGGTGCGGGGGTTGGCCCCCCGCAGCCGGGTCGTCGTCTGTGACGTGGCCGGGCTGGGGCCGCCGGGGCTGGCGCAGGTCGAGCTGCTCGCCCGGCTGGAGCTGGCCGCCCGCCGCGGAGGTGGGCGGATAGCGCTGCGCGGACCGGCGCCCGCGCTACGCGCCCTGCTCGGCCTCGTCGGCCTCGGAATCCAGGTGGAGGGGGAGGCCGAAGAGGGGGAACCAGCGGGGGGTGTCGAGGAAGCAGTGGAAACCGGTGATGCGGCCCCCTGACATCTCCAGGACCTGCACCGCCCAGGGGGTGAAGCCGCCCTTTTCCGGGTCGGGCTTGTAGTGGGCGAAGCCCGGGAGACCGTTGACCTGGACCGGGAGGAGGCGGGACCCCGCGCAGGAGGCGCCCATGGTGGACATGAAGCCGGTGATGTCGGCGGGGCCGAGCAGCCAGAGGTCGAACGGCGGCATGGTCATCACCGCGTCCTCGTGGAGCAGGGCGGTCAGTGCCGTCATGTCGTACCCCTCGAACGCCTTCACATAGCGCTCAAGGAGCTGCTTCTGCTCCTCGTCCAGCGGGTCGGAGACCGCGGCCTCGGCGCCGGTGTCCGCGCGCTCGGCGAGGGTGGCGCGGGCCCGCTGGAGGGCGCTGTTGACCGAGGCGACCGTGGTGCCGAGCAGCTCGGCCACCTCACTGGCCCGCCAGGCCAGCACCTCGCGCAGGATCAGCACCGCCCGCTGCTTGGGCGGCAACTGCTGGAGCGCCGCCATGAACGCCAGCCGGATCGACTCGCGGGCCACCGCCGCCTCCGCCGGGTCGGTCACCGCGGGCAGCACCCGCGCGTCCGGCACCGGCTCCAGCCAGGTGTGGTCCGGGCGCGGGGAGAGCGCGGCCTGCGCGAGCGGGGTCGGTTCGGTGAGGTCCATCGGGCGGGCCCGTTTCTTGCCGGCGGCCAGCATGTCCAGGCAGACGTTGGTGGCGATCCGGTACAGCCAGGACCGCAGACTGGACCGGCCCTCGAACTTGTCGTAGCTCCGCCAGGCCCGTACCAGCGTGTCCTGGACCGCGTCCTCGGCCTCGAAGGATGAGCCGAGCATGCGGTAGCAGTACCCGGTCAGCTCGGTCCGGTGCTTCTCCAGCGCGACATCGAGGTCCGCTGTCGCCGTGCCGTCACTCATCGTCCACCCACCCCTGTGGCCGTCCCGTACGCGCGCCGTCGCGCCCCAGTACTCCGGAAGCTACCGCAGCCCACTGACAACGGCCCCCGGACTCGGAAAACCCGCAGCTCGGGCGGGCGCGCGCACCGGGTCAGTGCGCCGGTACGGCCTCCCGGCGCGCGGCGGTACGGGCCGCGAGGGTGCCCAGCGCGGTGATGGCGACGACCCCGGTGACGGCGAGCAGGCCGACGCCGACCGTGCCCGCCCAGCCGCCGGAGTGGAAGGCGAGCGCGCCGACGGTGCTGCCCGCGCTGGAGCCGATGTAGTACGACGACTGGTACAGGGCGGTCGCCTGGGCGCGGCCGTGCGTGGCCGTCCTGCCGACCGCCGAGGAGGCGACCGCGTGGCCCGCGAAGAAGCCGGCCGTGATCAGCACCAGGCCCAGCAGGACCAGCGGCAGGGACGGCACCAGCGACAGCAGCAGGCCCGCCGCCGTCGTACCGCCCGCCGTGTACAGCGCGCCCCGGCGGCCGAGGCGGCCCACCAGCCGGCCCGCCGACGAGGCGGAGACCGTGCCGACCAGGTAGACCAGGAAGATCGAGCCGATGATGCCCTGCGGCAGGGAGAACGGCGCCTCGGTCAGCCGGTAGCCGATCACCGTGTACACGCCGCCGAACACCGTCATGAACAGCGCCCCGATCGCGTACAGGCGGCGCAGCAGCGGGGAGGAGAGGTGGTCGCGGACCGCTCGGGCCAGCACGCGGGGGCGCAGCGAACCGGCCACGAAGTGCCGGGGCGCGGGCAGCAGCAGCCGGAACGCCACCGCGCAGCCCACCGCGACCAGGCCGATCACCCCGACGGCGATCCGCCAGCCCCACTCCTGCGCGACCCAGCCGGTGATGACCCGGCCGCTCATGCCGCCCACGCTGTTGCCCGCGACGAACAGGCCGATCGCCGTGACCAGCGCCTTCGGCCGGACCTCCTCGGCCAGGTACGCCGTCGCGGAGGCGGGCAGCCCGGCCAGCGCGGCGCCCTGCACGGCCCGCAGCGCGACCAGCGCGCCGATGGACGGTGCGAACGGCACCAGCAGGCCGACGCCGACAGCGACCATCAGGGACGCCGTCATCACGGTCCGGCGGCCGAACCGTTCCGACAGCGCGCTCATCGGCAGCACGAACAACGCCAGCCCGCCGGTCGCCGCCGCCACGGTCCAGCTCGCCTCACCGGCCGCCACCCCGTAGTCGTCGGAGATCAGCGGCAGCAGGGCCTGGGTGGAGTACAGCAGCGCGAAGGTCGCCACGCCCGCGAGGAAGAGGGCGAAGCTCATCCGGCGGTAGCCGGGGCCACCGGGCGTCAGCCGCGAGTCGGCCGGGGCCGGAGCCGAGGTCTCGGGGGAGGGGACGGGCGTGCGGGCGTCCACGCTGATGGACGCCCCGGTACTGGCGGGAGACATGCCTCGAAACTAAGGACGCGACCACTCATCCGTCCAATGCATGGAATCGCCATAATCGTTCCCATGGAGCATCAGCAGAGGTCACAGCCGCGCCTGTCACCATCCGGTGACACAGAAGACATGGCGCTGCTGCTCGCGCCCCGCCTCGCCTACTTCGCCGGGGTGGCCCGCACCGAGCACGTCACCCGCGCCGCGCACGAGATGAACGTCCCGCAGTCCACCCTCTCCCGCGCGATGGTCCGGCTTGAGCAGGACCTCGGGGTGGACCTGTTCGCCCGGCACGGCCGCACCGTCTCCCTCACCCCGGCCGGGCGCACCTTCCTCGGCTCGGTGGAACGGGCCCTCGCGGAGGTCGAACGGGCCGCCGAGGAGGTCCGCGCGGACGCCGACCCGGACACCGGCAAGGTCGCCTTCGGCTTCCTGCACACCATGGGCCCCGAGACCGTACCCGGCCTGCTGCACGCCTTCCGCGCCGGCCATCCCCGGATCCGCTTCAGCCTGGTGCAGAACTACGCCGAGGCGATGCTGGAGCGGCTCCGGGCGGGCGAGCTGGACCTCTGCCTCACCTCGCCGGTGCCGGACGCGCCCGACCTGGTCGCCCGGCGGCTGGACGAGCAGAAGCTGCGCCTGGTCGTCCCGGCCGACCACCGGCTGGCCGGCCGCCGTCGCATCCGGCTCGCCGAGGCGGCCGACGAGACCTTCGTGACCCTGGAGCCCGGCTACGGCCTGCGCCGCATCACCGACGACCTGTGCCGCGAGGCCGGGTTCCGGCCCAGGGTCGCCTTCGAGGGGGAGGAGACGGAGACGCTGCGCGGGCTGGTGGCCGCGGGCCTCGGGGTCGCCCTGCTGCCGCCGCCCACCGTCCCCCGGCCGGGCGTGGTGGAGCTGACGGTGACCGCGCCGAGGGCGGTCCGCGAGATCGGCGTCGCCTGGCTGGCCGACCGCCCGGACACCCCGCCGGTGGCCGCCTTCAAGAAGTTCCTGCTCTCCAGGCGGGGCAGCCTGCTCCCCTCCTGAACCCGGCTACCTGCGCAGCGACTTCCCGAACCCCGACGCCAGCGGCATCCGCAGCCCTATCGGCGGCGGCGCCGCGAGCGCGTCCTCCACCGGGCGGGACAGCGGGCTGCCGAACAGGGCGCCCAGGGCGAAGTCCACGGCCAGCGCGAGCACCTCGTCCCGGTGCTGGTGCAGCCCGTGCCCGTCGGAGTGCACCTCGAACCGGCACACCTCCCGGTTCACCTTCTTCGCGCGGGCCGCCAGCCGGAACGACAGCTCCGGATCGCACCGTTCGTCGTTCGTGCCGTGCGCGATGAGCACCCGGCGCCCCACCAGCTGCTTGACCGGCTCGTCGGTGTCCGCGCCTTCCTCCGGCAGCCAAGGGGCTATCGCCACAACGGAGTTGACCGCCTCGTGGCCTCCGGCGCCCAGCGCCGCCCGGCCGCCCATGTCCAGCCCGGCCAGACACACCGGCACGTCCCCGTACCGCCGCACCACCTCGTCCGCGGCCCAGTTGGCATCCGCCGCGAGGTGGGCCTCGGCGCCGTTCCAGCCGCGGTAGCGGTAGTGGACCGGGTGGACGGCGAGCCCCTCCTCCCGGCCGGCGCGGGCCAGGCTGCGGGCCAGGGCGCGGGCGAAGGTGCCGGGCAGGAACGGGGACGGCCGGCGGGTGGAGACCTCGTCCCCGCCGGGGAGCACCAGTACCGCTCCGCTGACCGCGCCCGGCGCGGGGCCGACCGCCTTTCCCAGCCTGGCCGTCCGGACCGGCGTCGTCGCTTGCTGTCCCATGGCAGAACACTGTCAGAAGGCGCGGTGTACGAAACCCTTCCTGGCGGTCACCATTGCGTATCGACGCGCAGGGGGTACGGATCGCGCCGCCGCGTGAACGGCCGGAATGCGCGCATCCTGTCGAGGAGCCCGTTCGCACGCTCGATTTCCGGTGCCGGTTGTGAAGTCAATGCGATGAAATCAAGGTTCATTCCTTTCGATGAACGGTCCACGGCGGCCGACGACTTCACCCGCCCCGGATGTGAAGGGCGGCTGCCCGAACGGCCGTTCCCCCTTAACGTTGCCACCAGCGCGTATGCGGGAAGAGGAGGTCTGTATTACTCATCACGCGCCCGGAGAATACGTACAGACATTCACCGGCCGTCCGTATTTCGGTGATTGCGGTGGGCGGTCCGTGATGTTTACGGTCGTGGACCGCTCGGATCATCCGTGATCCATGTCTCCGCATTCAAGGACGCATTCACCATGAAGCAGTCTGCTGCCAAGACCCTCGGTGTCGCCGCCCTCGGTGCCGCTTTCGCCGCCGCCGGCGCGGGCGCCGCCGACGCGGCTCCGCTCGCCCCGGCCGCCCTCCCCGTCGTGGGTCCCGTCGCCCACACGCTGCCGGCCGCGAACGTCACCCAGGCGCTGCCCGGCGCCGCCGAGGCCGTCTCCCAGGGGCAGGGTGTGATCGGGGGCGGGCTGAACACCGCGCGCCCCGCCGTGCAGAAGCTGCTCGCCCAGGGACCGACCGCGCCCGTCGCCGGACTGCTCGGCGGTCTGCCGGTGCAGGGTCTGCCCACCCACGGCCTGGGCCTCAACGGCATCCCGCTCGGCTGACACCCGCCCCGCGCGCCACTCCCCGCGCGCGAGGGCCCACACACGACGCCGCCGAGGCCGTCCGGTGCTCTCCGGGACGTCCTCGGCGGCGTTTCGCTCAAGCGGAAACCGGCCGGGGGGCTCGCTCACCAGGCGGTGGTGCGGGCCTTGTCCTCGGAGGGCAGCAGTATCCACAGGGCTATGTAGAGCAGGAACTGAGGGCCGGGCAGCAGGCAGGACACCAGGAAGATCACCCGCATCGTCCCCGCCGACATACCGAAACGCCGGGCCAGCGCGGCGCACACGCCGCCGATCATGCGGCCGTTGGTGGGGCGGGCAAGGGCGGTCATGGCGGGCTCCTCCGTCGTCGTCGGCCCGCGACCGGGCCGCGTGCCGGGGCGGGCCGAGTGCCGCGCCCCGTCTGTCGTCGTATGCCCAACGGTACGGAGACGAAGCGGGAGAAGCATCACTCTAAGGGGCGATACCGACCCTGGGAATCGTCGGGGTCCGCCCCTGAGAAAGCTCCCCGCGCACGCTCACCGCACCACCGGCCGGACCCGCGACGCCGGCCCCGGCGACCCGGTCGGCCCCGCGTACTTCCCCGGCCGTGTACCCGTCGCAACTCCCGGACGCGTCCCCGGAGATGCCCTCGGGGACACCCCCGAGTCCGCCGCGCCCGCCCCGGTGCCCGTACCCATCCTCGGGCACAGCGCCCCCGTCCAGCCGCCTCCGCAGCCAGGCCCGCCCCGCCGGGACCACCGTCAGATGGGCCAGCAGCACGCCCACCGTGTTCAGCAGCAGCACGTCCACATCCACCACCCGCCCCGGCACCCCCGTCTGCAACAGGGCGATCCCCAGCGAGATCAGGGCACCGGCGGCAGCCGTACGGAACAGGGACGCCAACCCGGACACGCTGAGCCTGCCGTCAGCCATGGGCAGCAGGACGCCCAGCGGAGCCAGCAGGGCCAGGCCCTCGCCGATGCGGCGCCCCGCCTCGGGCCAGCCCAGCGCCAGGTCGGCACGCAGCCCGGTCAGGGGGTGAAGGTTCGCGGGGCGCACCCACGGCACGTCCAGGGGCCGCAGCGTCAGCCAGGCGACGAGCGCGAGATGCGCGACGAGGAGGATTGCCCCGGTCACTCGGATGCGGTTCGCGGCGCTGCCGCCGATGGAGCCTTGACGCTGCACGTCCCCCAAGACGCCACGCCGCGCTCGAACGGTTCCGCTTCGGCGCCCCCCGCCCCCGTGAGGCGTGCGCCACACGGGCACCGGGCCCTGCCTCGCCTCAGTTCGACGCGACGGAACCGGACGGGGGCTGGACCCGGCCCGGATGGTCGCGCACGCCCTCCGTGCACTCGTACCGGCGCGGCGCGGCCGGGGCCGGACCCGCCAGGATCACCGAGCCGTCGCCCTCCGCCGCCGCCGAGTCGGAGAAGGTGCACACCACCTGGGCGAGCGCGGGGGAGCCCAGCTTGTCCGGGGCGGTGCTCAGGCGCAGCGCCTCCTCGGGCTCCGCGCGGCCCGGACCGGTGACGGTGATGCCGCCCGGTACCCGCGTCTGATAGCCCGCAGCGCGTTCCCCGGCGGAGGGCGCCGAGGCGAGCTGGTCCAGCAGGCCCTGCGCGACCATGACCCGGCGCCGCGCGTCCGGCGTGCCCTCCGGCACCCGCACCGAACGGTCCACGGTCACCAGCGAGGCCCCGCACAGCAGGAACACCTGCACCGCAACCCCCTCCGGCGACTGGGTGGCCTGCCCGGACCCGGCCGGCGAACAGGGCACCCGCGACGGCGCCCCGCCGAAGTCGGTCGGCACCTCCGTCGGCCGGATGCCGCAGCCGGTGAGCAGCGCGCCCAGCAGCGGCAGCGCCAGCAGCCCCCGTACCGCCCGCCCGCTCACGCGCCCTCCCCGGCGCTGCCCCCGGCCAGGGAGTCGCCCTTCTCGTCGTCGCCGGACTCCTCCGTCAGCCGGGAGGCGTCGCGCGGCAGCCGGA
This sequence comes from Streptomyces sp. SID1328, assembly GCF_009865595.1. Classification (NCBI taxonomy): domain Bacteria; kingdom Bacillati; phylum Actinomycetota; class Actinomycetes; order Kitasatosporales; family Streptomycetaceae; genus Streptomyces; species Streptomyces sp. SID1328. Next base: position 20,465 of record NZ_WWKH01000034.1, read on the forward strand.
GCGTGAACACCGCACCGCCGTCGGGGGAGTTGGCGGCCGTGATCTCACCGCCGTGGATATGGGCGTTCTCCAGCGCGATGGAGAGGCCGAGCCCGCTGCCCTCCGAACGCGGACGGGAGGCGCTGGCCTTGTAGAAGCGGTCGAAGACGTGCGGCAGCACCTCCTCGGGGATACCGGGACCGTGGTCGCGTACCGCGATCAGCAGGTCGTCACCGTCGATGCGGACCGAGACCCGCACCGGGGAGCCACCGTGCTTGAGGGCGTTGCCGATCAGATTGGCCAGGATGACGTCCAGGCGGCGCGGGTCGAGCCGGGAGTGGATGCCGCGCTCGGCGTCCAGCTCGACCGCGTCCAGCCAGGCGCGGGCGTCGATGCAGGCGGTGATCTGGTCCGCGAGGTCGACGTCGTCCAGGACCAGCCGGGCGGTGCCCGCGTCGAAGCGGGTGACCTCCATCAGGTTCTCGACCAGGTCGTTCAGCCGCTTGGTCTCGCTGACCACCAGGCGTACCGCGGGCTCGATCATCGGGTCGATGCCGCCGCCCTCGAACTCCAGCTCGTCCTCCAGCACTTCGGTCACGGCGGTGATGGCGGTCAGCGGGGTACGCAGTTCATGCGACATGTCGGCGACGAAGCGGCGGGAGGACTCGTCACGGGCGGCCATGTCCGCGACCCGCTTCTCCAGCGCCTCGGCCGCCTTGTTGAACGTCCGCGACAGGTCGGCGAGTTCGTCCGTGCCGGTGACCCGCAGCCGGGTGTCGAGCCGACCCTCGCCGAGCCTTCGCGCGGCGACTCCCAGGCGGTGCACGGGTTTCAGCACGGTCGTGGCGGCGGCCTGCGCGAGCAGGGCCGAACCGATCAGGGCGAGCGCGGTGGCGATACCCAGCGACCACGCAAGGGAGTTGAGGTCCTTGGCCTCCGGCTCCAGCGACTTCGCCATGTAGCCGGTCGAGCCGCCGTCGACCACCTTGGTCCCGGCCACCAGGAAGGGCGTGCCGCGCTCGGTGACGCGTTGCCAGTACAGGTGATAAGGCGACTTGTTGGAGCCGCTCGTCTTCTGCCGCTTGTTCACCGCCGCACGCAGCGACGGGGGCACGTCCTTAAGCGAGAAGCCGCTCAGGCCACCCGAACCGCCGTAGACCGTGCGGCCGTCGGGGTCCCGGGCGACCAGCAGCACGCTGAAGCGCTGGCTGCTGCCCGCCATCTGCCCGGCGGCACGCTGGAGTTCGTCCTGCGTGGGGCGCGCGGGCAGGGCACCCGCGCGGTTCTGCATCTCCTGCCGGAAGTCGCGCAGCACCGCGTCCTGGGCGCGGGTGAGCACCGCCTCCCGGTTGAGCCAGTACGCGATGCCCGACGCGGACACCGCGGCCGTCAGCGCGACCAGCCCGAAGACCAGCACCAGCCGCAGCCGCAGGCTGGTGAACCGCAGTCCGGCCAGCTTCCTCCCCCGTTCGGCCCTCCAGCGGCCGAATCCCCCGCGCTCGCTCACTGAGGGGCGTCCAGGCGGTAGCCGACACCACGGACCGTGCGGATCAGCGTCGGGGAGGACGGCACGTCCTCGACCTTCGCCCGCAGCCGCTGCACACACGCGTCCACCAGGCGCGAGTCGCCCAGGTAGTCGTGCTCCCACACCAGCCGCAGCAACTGCTGCCGCGACAGCGCCTGCCCCGGCCGGCGGCTCAGCTCCAGCAGCAGCCGCAGTTCGGTCGGGGTGAGCTGGAGGTCCTCGCCGTTCTTGGTCACGGTCATCGCGGACCGGTCGATGACGACGCTGCCGAAGGTCGCCGAGTCGCTGGACTCGCGCTCCCCCCGCCGCAGCACGGCCCGGATACGGGCGTCCAGCACGCGGCCCTGCACCGGCTTGACCACGTAGTCGTCGGCGCCGGACTCCAGCCCGACCACCACGTCGATGTCGTCGTTCCGCGCGGTCAGCAGGATGATCGGCAACTGGTCGGTGCGCCGGATGCGGCGGCACACCTCGAACCCGTCGATGCCGGGCAGCATCACGTCCAGCACGATCAGGTCGGGGCGCTGCTCGCGCAGCAGCTTCAGGCCGTCCTCGCCGCTCGCGGCGGTGGCGACCCGGTGCCCCTGGCGCGTCAGGGACAGCTCAAGGGCCGTACGGATGGCGTCGTCGTCCTCGATCAGCAACAGGGAAGGCACGGGCTCATTCTGGCCCATGCAGCGCCTGTCGTACGACCCGTGCCGCCCCGCGTTCTCCGGTGGCGGACGCGAGCCGGACACGGCGTGCCAAAACGGCCCTTTGCCAGCTCCCGCCCGCCGGGACCGGGTACGACCCGCCCGCTCCGGCCCCTGTGACAGGTCTGTGACAGTCGGCGGACACGGCCATGAAGGACGGTCGGCAAGCTTTTCGGCAGGCGGGAGAGCACCACCGGCCACGCAGAGCACCGGAAGTCCACGACGGGGAGCGCGAGATGAACACGCCGCACGGCATGAGCACCAGCGCAGTGGTCACGCGTCTGCACGACGCACACCGGGGGGCAGAGAATTCCGGGAAGTCCGGTGCCGGGACCACGCTGCCGGTACGCGGCCGCGAGTCCCAGGGAGTACGGGGGTGCGCCCGCGGCACCGGGCGTCAGCACACCGGTTACATGACGGTGGTCGACGCCCGCACGGGGGAGGGGTACGGGGGAAGCGCGCACAGGGAGGAACCGGGGGAGCGTCGCTCGCTGACGGAGGCGGAGTTCACTGCCTACGTCCAGGAGCGCCGCGCCTCCCTGTACGCGACCGCCTACCACCTGACCGGCGACCGCTTCGAGGCCGAGGACCTGCTGCAGAGCGCGCTGTTCTCGACCTACCGGGCGTGGGACCGGATCAGCGACAAGGCCGCGGTCGGCGGTTACCTCCGCCGCACCATGACCAACCTGCACATCAGCGCGTGGCGCCGCCGCAAGCTGAACGAGTACCCGACCGAGGAACTGCCGGAGACGCCCGCCGGCACGGACGCGATGCGCGGCACCGAGCTGCGCGCCGTCCTGTGGCAGGCGCTCGCCCGGCTGCCCGAGCCGCAGCGCACCATGCTGGTGCTGCGGTACTACGAGGGCCGTACCGACCCGGAGATCGCCGACATACTCGGCATCAGCGTCGGCACGGTGAAGTCCAGCATCTGGCGCTCCCTGCGGCGCCTGCGCGAGGACGAGGTCCTGAGCTTCGGCCGGGACCACGAGGACGCCTTCGGCGAGCTGGTGGCCTGAAGGACGGGTCCGTCGGGGGACGGGCCCACGGGGGAACGGGGGGAACGAGCCGTCACGGCTCGGCCCGAGGGGAAACGGGGAATCACGAGGGCCCACCGGGGGGAGGGTCCGCGTGACAACCCGTAAGGGGACACGGGGGAAACGGGGGATCGCCCGGAGGCGGGGCTGGACGGCTGGGGGGCCGCACAGTCCCGCTTCCGCATGTCCCGCCCGGTTACGCCGCCGTCTGCTGCCGTACCTGCCGGCCCGCGGCGGCCGCCGCCATCCGGCTCAGCGCCTCGTCCCGGCCGCAGGCGTGGGCCCCCAGGGCCACCTGGCGGGACACGATCGAGCGTTCCGCGCGCAGCAGCCGCCAGCCCCGGCGCAGCAGGAACGGCACCGACTTGCGCCCCTCCTTCAGATCGCGCAGGAAGCGGCGCCGGAAGGTGGTGACCGGCCCCCGGGTCAGACACAGCGCGTCGGCCAGCAGCCCGAGTTCACGGCAGCGCTCGACGATCTCCGCGGCGAAGATGCCCTCGGCGATGAACAGCGGGGTACGGCCGATGCTCAGGGTGTCCTCGCCGGTACGGGCGCTCAGCGAGATGTCGTACACCGGCACCGGGGTCGTGCCGGACGCGCACAGGCGGGCGATCGCCGCGAGGGCCACGTCGGCGTCCCAGGACGCCGGATGGTCCCAGTCGATGTCCGAGCTTCCGTCCACCAGCGGCAGGGTGGGGTCGTCGCCCTCCTTGTAGAAGTCGTCGAGGCGCAGCACGGGCAGCCCGGAGAGGGCGGCGACGAGTGACTTGCCCGAACCGGAGGGGCCGCACAGCAGCACCACACGGGCGGGGGACGGAGGATGGATGCTCACGGAACACCAGTTTGACGCATGGTGGCCGTCCTGCCGACCCCGCGGGTCCGCATTGGAGCGCGCGTCACATGTCAACTACCCTACGTGTCGACCTTATTACCCTGCGCACCAGAAGGCGGCACCACCGATGGCCCGACATTCCGCACCCCGGTCCCCCCGTCAGCCCGCCGCGCGGCGCGCCCTGATCGCCCTCGCCTCGGCCGGGGCCGCCCTGGCGGCGGGCGCGACCACGGCGCACGCCGAGACGGCCGCACCGCTGGTGGACGTGCCGCCGCTGCGCTCCGCCGACCTCGGTGACATCAACCCGCAGTCCGGGGTGAACGCGCTGACCACGTCGGTCGGTTACACCACCGGCACCGTCGCCGGCCTCAAGCCCAACCCGCTGGCCGGCACCGGCACCGACCCGCTGAACAACGGCATCGGCACCACCGTCGCAGACTTCAAGCCGCTCAGCACCCTGGCGCTGACCGCCCCGATCGCCCAGGCGCCGTCCTTCGGCGCGGTCCCGGTCGTCGGGCAGGCCCTGGGGCTCCTCACGCCGAAGGGCTGACCGACGCGAAACCGCGCCGCCCCTTCGAGGTGAAGGGACGGCGCGGCTCTCGTGCGTGCTCAGTAGGACGAGCCCGACGCGCCCAGCGCCCCGGTCGGGTGCCAGACCGTCTTGGTCTCCAGGAACGCGGTCATCCGGTCGATGCCGGGAGTCGCCGGGTAGTCCACAGGCTGTGGACGGAGAACGCGCTTCAGGTTGTCCGCCGCCGCGATCTCCAGCTCCTTCGCCAGAGATGCGTCGGCGCCCGCGAGGTCGATCGCGTTGACGTCCTGGTGCGCGGCGAGCGGCGCGCCCAGCTCGGCCGTGCCGCCCGACAGGATGTTGACGACACCGCCCGGAACGTCGGAGGTGGCCAGCACCTCGCCGAGCGACAGGGCGGGCAGCGGGGCCTTCGCGGAGGCGACGACGACCGCGGTGTTGCCGGTGGCGATCACCGGGGCCAGCACCGAGACCAGGCCCAGGAAGGACGAGTCCTGCGGGGCCAGCACCGCGACCACGCCGGTCGGCTCGGGCGAGGAGAGGTTGAAGTACGGGCCCGCGACCGGGTTGGCGCCGCCCACGACCTGGGCGATCTTGTCGGTCCAGCCGGCGTACCAGACCCAGCGGTCGACGGCCGCGTCCACGACGGCGGCGGCCTTCGCCCTGGACAGGCCCTCGGCCTCGGCGACCTCGCGGACGAACTGCTCCTTGCGGCCTTCCAGCATCTCGGCCACCCGGTACAGCACCTGACCGCGGTTGTACGCGGTCGCGCCGGACCAGCCGCCGAACGCCTTGCGCGCGGCGACGACCGCGTCACGGGCGTCCTTGCGGCTCGACCGCGGTGCGTTCGCCAGCCAGTTGCCCTTGGAGTCGGTCACCTCGTACACCCGGCCGCTCTCGGAACGCGGGAACTTCCCGCCGACGTACAGCTTGTAGGTCTTGAAGACCGACAGCCGCGGCTCGGTCTTTTCGGTCTTCTCAGACATCGAGGTACGCCTCCAGGCCGTGACGGCCGCCCTCGCGGCCGAAGCCCGACTCCTTGTAACCGCCGAACGGCGACGTCGGGTCGAACTTGTTGAACGTGTTGGACCAGACGACCCCGGCACGTAGCTTGTTGGCGACGGCCAGGATGCGGGAGCCCTTCTCGGTCCAGATGCCGGCCGACAGCCCGTACTGGGTGTTGTTGGCCTTGGCGACGGCCTCGTCCGGGGTGCGGAAGGAGAGGACCGACAGCACCGGGCCGAAGATCTCGTCGCGGGCGATGGTGTGCGCCTGGGTGACGCCTGTGAACAGCGTCGGGGCGAACCAGTAACCGGACGACGGCAGTTCGCACGCCGGGGACCAGCGCTCGGCGCCCTCCGCCTCGCCCTGCTCCGCCAGCGCGGTGATCCGGGCCAGCTGCTCGGCGGAGTTGATCGCGCCGATGTCGGTGTTCTTGTCCAGCGGGTCGCCGAGGCGCAGCGTGGACAGGCGCCGCTTGAGGGCGTCCAGCAGCTCGTCCTGGATCGACTCCTGGACCAGCAGCCGGGAGCCGGCGCAGCAGACCTGGCCCTGGTTGAAGAAGATGCCGGTGACGATGCCCTCGACGGCCTGGTCGATCGGGGCGTCGTCGAAGACGATGTTGGCGCCCTTGCCGCCCAGCTCCAGCGTGAGCTTCTTGCGCGTGCCCGCGACCGTGCGGGCGATCTCCTTGCCGACGGCCGTGGAGCCGGTGAAGGCGACCTTGTTCACGTCGGGGTGTCCGACCAGCGCCGCGCCCGCGTCGCCGTAGCCCGGCAGGATGTTGACGACACCCTTGGGCAGGCCCGCCTGGCGGCAGATGTCCGCGAAGAACAGGGCGGAGAGCGGGGTGGTCTCGGCGGGCTTGAGGACGACCGTGTTGCCGGTGGCCAGCGCCGGGGCGATCTTCCACGCCAGCATCAGCAGGGGGAAGTTCCAGGGGATGACCTGGCCGGCGACGCCCAGCGGGCGGGGGTTCGCCCCGAAGCCGGCGTGGTCGAGCTTGTCGGCCCAGCCCGCGTAGTAGAAGAAGTGGGCGGCGACCAGGGGGAGGTCCGCGTCGCGGGTCTCCTTGATCGGCTTGCCGTTGTCCAGCGTCTCCAGCACGGCCAGCTCGCGGCTGCGCTCCTGGATGATGCGGGCGATGCGGAACAGGTACTTGGCGCGCTCGGAGCCGGGCAGCGCCGACCACGTGGCGAACGCCTTGCGGGCTGCCCTGACCGCGCGGTCCACGTCCGCCTCGCCGGCCCGGGCGACCTCGGAGAGGACCTCCTCGGTGGCGGGGGAGACGGTCTTGAAGACCTTGCCGTCGGCGGAGTCGGTGAACTCGCCGTCGATGAAGAGGCCGTAGGAGGGGGCGATGTCGACGACGGCGCGGGACTCCGGCGCCGGTGCGTACTCGAAGAGGGAACCCATGGTGATCAGTCCACCGTCACGTAGTCGGGGCCGGAGTAGCGGCCGGTGGCCAGCTTCTGACGCTGCATCAGCAGGTCGTTCAGCAGCGAGGAGGCGCCGAAGCGGAACCAGTGGTTGTCCAGCCAGTCCTGGCCCGCGGTCTCGTTGACCAGCACCAGGAACTTGATGGCGTCCTTGGTGGTGCGGATGCCGCCCGCGGGCTTCACGCCGACCTGGACGCCGGTCTGGGCGCGGAAGTCACGCACCGCCTCCAGCATCAGCAGGGTGTTGGCGGGGGTGGCGTTGACCGCGACCTTGCCGGTGGACGTCTTGATGAAGTCCGCGCCCGCCATCATGCCCAGCCAGCTCGCGCGGCGGATGTTGTCGTACGTGGACAGCTCGCCGGTCTCGAAGATGACCTTCAGGCGGGCGCTGGTCCCGCAGGCATCCTTCACGGCGGTGATCTCGTCGTACACCTTGAGGTAGTCGCCCGCGAGGAACGCGCCCCGGTCGATGACCATGTCGATCTCGTCGGCGCCCGCCGCGACCGCGTCCCGCACGTCGGCCAGCTTCACGCCGAGGGCGGCGCGGCCGGCCGGGAAGGCGGTGGCGACCGAGGCGACCTTGACGCCGGAACCGGCGACGGCCTCCTTGGCGGCGGCCACCATGTCGGGATAGACGCAGACGGCCGCGGTCGTCGGGGCCGTCCGGTCGGTGGGGTCGGGGTGGACCGCCTTGGCGCCGAGCGCCCGGACCTTGCCGGGGGTGTCCGCGCCTTCCAGGGTGGTCAGGTCGACCATCGAGATGGCGAGGTCGATGGCGTACGCCTTGGCGGTGGTCTTGATCGAACGGGTACCGAGCGACGCGGCACGCGCCTCCAGGCCGACCGCGTCGACGCCGGGCAGCCCGTGCAGGAAGCGGCGCAGCGTGCTGTCGGACGCGGTGACGTCGGCGAGAGACTGTGCGGGGGACGCGAGGGGGGCACCGCCCTGTTCGAGCGACGCCGAGGACTTGGGGGAGGGCATGGTCACCAGACGAGCATATCTACGCGCGTAGCGGCTGTATAGCCCTGGGGGCGGGGTTGTGGGCAGTGCCACCGTCGCAGGTCACGGATGCGTTCCTCTCTCGGGCCGGGTGGTGGTGGTCGCGTCCCCTTCGTGCAGAATCGGGGCCATGACGACCCCGGACCACCAGTCACCCGCTTCGCGGCCCGTGGTGCCCGCCGCCAGGGACCGGATCTACCGTTCGCCGATGGGACTCGTGGGCGGTGTGCTCGTGCTGGCCCTCGTCGTCTGGCTCGGCTGCGACGCGCTGTTCCGCGGCCACGGCCGGGTGCCGTGGCTCGCGCTGGCCGTGATGATCCTGGTCGTACCCCTGGTTACGGCGTTCACCCTGCGCCCCGCGGTCTTCGCCAACCAGGAACGCCTCCGGGTCCGCAACCCCTTCCGTGTGATCGTCCTGCCCTGGGGTGAACTGGCCACCCTGCGCTCGGGCTACTCCAACGAGGCGCTGGCCACCTCCGGCACCAAGTTCCAGCTCTGGGCGATCCCGGTCTCGCTGCGCGCCCGCAAGCGCGCGGCCAACAAGCGGGCGAAGGCGGCGGCGCAGGCGGCGCGTGGCGCCCAGGGCGGCAACCGGTTCGGCGGGGTCTTCGGCGGCGGGGGAGCGGGCGCCTTCGGCGCCGCCGAGGCGGTGGACGCCCCGGTCCGCGCCGAGACCGACAAGATCATGGACGACCTCCGCGACCTCCACGAGCGCCACGGCGAGGCGGAACACGCCCAGGGTGAGATCACCACCCGCTGGGCCTACGAGATCCTGATCCCGGCCCTCGCGGGCGCCCTACTCCTGGCGATCCTGCTGATCACAGGCTGACCCCGGCCACGGTCGGCGGCGGACGGAGAGAATCCGGCCGCCGCCGATTTTTGTGCCCGCTCTTGCCGCGCCCCTCGGCGCGCACCCCATCCGACACCCGAAGGACAGAGGAAAGACGGCAGTGAAGACCCGGCGCGGCTGGCGCGCGAACAAGAAGGCGCCGCAGGACCGGTACAAGCTGGGCGTCCTGCGCGCGATGACGGCCGCGGCCCGGCTGTCGCGCGACCGGAGGGCGTGGATCGCCGCCGGCGCCGTGCTGCTGGTCGCGGTGGCGGTGGGGGTGTGGGTCCACCTCGCCGGACGGCAGGACGGCCCGCCGGACACCCGCGCCCGCCAGTACAAGGAGTTCGACGCCTGCCTGCTGACCGGCGACAAGGGCATCGCGGAGGGCACCCGTGCCGCCTCGGCGTGGCAGGGCATGCAGCAGGCGTCGTTGCAGACGCGGGCCCGGATCAACTACGTGCCGGTGACGGGCGCGCAGTCGGTGACCAACACCCGGCCGTTCCTCAACAGCCTGATGCAGCGCCAGTGCGGTGTCCTGATAGCGGTCGGCGCCCCCCAGGCGCGGGTCGCCCAAGAGGCGGCGGCCCGGCATCCCGAGGTGCGGTTCGTCCTGGTCGACGGGGCGTCACATGCCGGGAAGAGCAAGGCCGGGAACGTCACCGTGGCCGAGCCGGACGACTCGCTGCCGGGTGCGGTGGCCGACGTGATCAGGCGGGCCGTGGACGCCTCCGGGCAGTGACACACGGGGAGTTGCAGTAAAGATCAGTTAAAAGTGATGGCCGTGTGTAGATCAAATGATCGATGGTGAGAAAAACTTACGAAGTTTTGCTGACTTCTTAAGTTAAGGCTCCCCCATGCGTGTTCGCTGGGTCCGTAGCCCTCGCTTGTTCCCGCCGGGCGGTTCCGGCAGACGTCGAGCGAGGGCTACGGCTCTTTCTGTACTTGTCTCTCTCACCTTCATGCTCACCACCGAGACAGCGGCGGCCACCGGCGCCACCCTGCCGGCGCTGAGCATGCCCGAACTGTCCTTCGCCGGCCTGGTGAAGTGGGCCCACAGCTCCTCCCTCGACACCCCCGACCAACAGGGCGGCACCGCGCGGGGCAAGAGTCACCACGCCTCGGCGGCGGCCACCAGCACCAACCACACGGCCGGCCACAAGCCCGGCCGGGGCAAGGGTGAACTCGGCGCGTATCGGCGTCATGTGACTTCGCCCCAGAAGACCACCACCAAGGCCCTGGCGTCGGGGAAGAGCTTCAACCCCCGCACGAGCAAGCGGGACGCCAGGAAGTCCACCGCGACCTCGGACTACTTCGTCAACGCCGATGGCTCCACCACCGTGCGCCACTACGACGTACGGGCCAACTTCAAGTCGGCGGACGGCACCTGGAAGCCGATCGACACCAGCCTGAAGAAGAGCGACGACGGCCGGTTCGAGCAGACCGCCAACTCCGTCGACGTCGACTTCGCCCCGGACGCGGCCGACGACCGGCTGGCCTCGCTCGGCCTCGGCAGCGGCCGTTCGGTCGCGTACTCCCTCCTCGGCGCCCGCGAGAGCGAGGCGTCGAAGGACGAGAACGGCACCCTGCTGTACGCGGACGCCCTGCCCGGCACCGACGTGCAGCTCGCGCCGATCGCGGACGGCTTCAAGGAGAACCTCGTCCTGCGCTCCAGGGACGCGGACAACTCCTGGCTGTTCGCGCTGGACGCGAAGGGGCTGACCCCGCGCATCGGCAAGAACGGTGACGTCGAGTTCACCGGTGCCAACGGCAAGGTCGCCGCGACCGTCCCCCATGCCTACATGGAGGACTCGCGCATCGACCACCGCTCCGGTGACGGCGCCCGCTCCCGCGAGGTCACCTACGAGCTGACCACCGTGGACGGTGAACCGGCGCTGCGGATGACCGCCGACCGGGACTGGCTGGACGACCCCGAGCGGGTCTACCCGGTCACCGTCGACCCGACGACGGTCGTGAACGCCAGCCAGGCGACGTACGTCCAGAACGACTACAACTCCAACCGCTCGGCGGAGAACCAGATCAAGGTCGGTTCGTACGATTCGGGCACCACCAAGGCGAACTCCTTCCTCCAGTTCTCGTCGCTGGGTTCGACGATCGCCGGCCGGCAGGTCTCCGCCGCCACGCTCAACGTCTGGGCGCTGTGGTCCGCCACCTGCACCCCCGAGGCGTTCTCGGTCTACCCGGTGACCCAGTCGTGGTCCCCGTCGACGACCACCACCTACCCCGGTCCCGCGTACGGCTCCGCCATCGGCTCCGCCACGCCCGCCCCCGGCGCCTCCTGCACCAACAGCACCGGCAGCACCGGTGTCGGTGTGAAGATGCCGGTGTCGCTGTCGACGTCCTGGTTCACCCAGGTCGCCGCGGGCGGCGTCAACTACGGCCTGGCGCTTGCCGCGCCGACCGGTGACGGACTGCACTGGAAGAAGTTCCACTCCGACGACTCGGCCACCTCCGCCTGGCGTCCGTCTCTCGACCTGACCTACGGGACCAACGTCGAGCCGCAGGTCAACGCTTCTTACCCGCCTGAGAACTTCCAGGCCAACACCCTCCAGCCGGAGCTGCTCGTCTACGCGAGCGACGCCGACAAGTCGCCGAACGCGGCGCTGTCGTACTCCTTCGAGGTGTACGACGCGGACTCCGGCAGCACCACGCCCGTCGTCACCTCCGGCGCCCTGACCAAGGGGAGCTGGAAGATTCCGGCGGGCAAGCTGAAGTGGTCGAAGAACTACGCCTGGTACGCCGGGGTGAGCGACGGGCTCGACGAGACGACCTACTCCAGCCGGTTCACCACCGCCGTGCCGCAGCCCCCCGTCACCTCGGGGCTGGCCCAGAACACCGACGGCCACGACTTCGACCCGAGTGACGCCAACTTCACCACCGACGACTCCGACGCGGACGTCGAGGTGGTCGGCCCATCGCTGGAGATCGACCGCTCGTACAACAGCATCGACCCGCGGGTCGACGGTGCCTTCGGCGCCGGCTGGTCGACGGTCGCCGACATGAAGGCCGCCGAGGTCAAGAACCCGTCCGGCACCGTCACCAGCGTGATCATCACCTACCCCGGTGGTGAGCAGGTCGCCTTCGGCCGCAACACCGACGGCACCTTCCAGCCGCCGCTCGGCCGGTACGCGCGCCTCCAGCCGGTCACCGACGGCTACGCGCTGACGGACAAGGACTTCACCGAGTACGCCTTCACCCAGCCCACCGCCAAGGCGGGCACGACGGCGATATCCAGCATCAAGGACTACGCGGGCCGCACGGAGACGTTCACCTACAACACCTCCAAGCAGCTCACGAAGATCACCAACCAGAAGTCGCAGCGCTCGCTCGCCCTGACCTGGGTCACGCCGTCCGGCGCCACCACGGCGCACGTCGCCTCGGTCGCCACCGACGCGGCGGTGACGGGCGACTCCTCCACGGTCCAGACCTGGAACTACGGCTACAGCGGCGACCAGCTCACCTCGGTCTGCCCGCCGGCCACCCCCACCAAGTGCACCACCTACAACTACGCCACCGGCAACCACTACCGCACCACGGTGCTGGACGCCGACCCGTACGCCTACTGGCGGCTCGGTGAGGCGTCCGGTGCCACCGTCGCCGCGGACTCCGTCGACAACAACCAGGGCCGCTACAACGGTCTGTACCACAACGTGACGCTGGGCGGGGCTTCCGTCCTCGCGGGCTCCACGCAGAAGACGGCCGGCTTCAACGGCACGACCTCCTACGTGGAGATGCCGAGCGCGCCGGGAGCCACGCCGTCGTACATGACGGTCTCGCTGTGGTTCAAGACGACCACCGCGGGAGGTGTCCTCTTCTACTACGGCGACAAGCCGCTGAGCGACTCCGACCCGGTCGCCAACACCAAGAAGAACACGCCCGCCGTGTACGTCGGCACCGACGGCAAGCTGCGCGGCTGTCTGGCCATGTCGCCGGGATGCATGTCGACGATCACCTCGGGTGCCTCGGTCACCGACGGCCAGTGGCACAACGCCGTGCTCACCGGCATGGCCACCAGCCAGACCCTTTACCTGGACGGCGTCTCCCAGGGTTCGCTGAGCGGCACCATCAACGACTGGGAGCAGCCCTACCTCTCCCTCGGCGCCGGTGTGAACACCGACGGCTGGCCCTCGATGAACCCGAACGACAAGCTCGGGCACTACACGGGCCAGATGGCCGAGGCCGCCGTCTACTCCGAGCCGCTCGACCCCTCGGTGATCACCGCGCAGTACCAGGCCGCCAAGCGGTCCGCCGGGCTGCTGAACAAGATCACCACGCCCGGCGGGAAGACCCCGGCGTCGGTCGTCTACGGCACCACCGACGACCTGGTCAAGCAGGCCACGGACTCCGAGGGCGGCACCTGGAAGCTCAACCCGCCCGTGGTCACCGGGTCCTCGCAGGTCTACCGCTCGGCGGTGATGGGCTCGGTCCCGGCCGGCTACTGGCGGCTCTCCGACACCCTCGGTGCGCAGCAGGCGGCCAACGAAGTGCACACCGGGTTCGGCACGTACAACACCGTCACGCAGGGCGTGGCCGGGCCGTTCGGCGCCGGTGACGTGACCGCGGCGTCCTTCGACGGCACGTCGTCGTACGCCGAGATCCCGTACGCCCCCTGGCACCGCTCGGGCGACCGCGCCGTGGAGCTGTGGTTCAGGACCAGCGCCCCCGGTGTGATCCTCTCCGACCAGGCCCAGGCGCCCGCCGGCACCCCGTCCGGGTCCTGGAGCCCGCTGCTGTACGTGGGCACCGACGGCAAGCTGCACGGCCACTGGTGGAGCGCCACCGGCTCGGGCGCCTTCGGCTCCACGGCCGCCGTCAACGACGACACCTGGCACCACGCGGTGCTGTCGGCATCCGGCACCACCCAGACGATGTACCTGGACGGCGCCAAGCAGGCCGACTTCACCGGCGCGGTGGGCGATCAGAGCAGCACGCGGTCCTTCGTCGGCGCGGGCTTCGCCAAGTCCTGGGAGGCCTCTCCCGGTGACCTGAGCTTCTTCACCGGCTTCATCGCCGAGGTCGCCACCTACGGGCACCCGCTGACCGAGGACCAGGTCGAGCAGCACTGGTCGGCGTACAAGGCGTCGTCCGGCGTCGCCCCGGTGCGCACGGTCACGCTGACCGACCCGACCGACAAGACGCTGAAGTACGTCTACGACGCGGAGATGGGCAACCGCCTGCTGGCCGCGTACGACACCGACGGCAACCGGACGACCTACGGCTACGACACGGGCGGCTTCCTGCACACCGTGACCGATGCCAACGGCAACCGGAGCACCACGGGGTACGACGTGCGCGGCAACACGGTCTCGCAGACCAGTTGCCAGGACACGGCGGCGGACAAGTGCGCCACCGAGTACTACACGTACTACCCGGACGCCACGACCGCCTTCCCGGCGATGGACCCGCGCAACGACCTGCTGCTCACCGAGCGGGACGGCCGTTCCTCGGGCCCCACCGACAACACCTACCTCACCAGCTACTCCTACGACACCGGCGGCAACCTGCTGTCGGTCACCAGCCCCCCGGTCCCGGGCAGCCCGGGCGGCCGTACCGCCACCACCACATACACCACGGCGTCCACCCCGGCCGCCGAGGGCGGCGGAGCCCTGGCACCGGCCGGCCTGACGGACACGGTCACCACGCCGGGTGGCAGGACGACGAAGTACACCTACTTCTCCACCGGCGACCTGGCCTCGGTCACCGACGCCAACGGCGCCAAGATCACGTACACCTACGACAAGCTGGGCCGGCAGATCTCCCGCACGGAGACCTCCGACTCCCAGCCGTCCGGTCTCACCACGTCCCAGACGTACGACAAGAACGACCAGGTCGTCACCGAGACCAGCCCCGCCGTCACCAACCGGGTCACCGGCGCGGTGCACCAGGCGAAGACCACCACCGGCTTCGACGACGACGGCAACGTGCTCTCGCAGACGGTGGCCGACGTCCGGGGCGGTGACGCCTCGCGTTCGACGTCGATGACGTACGACGCCTACAACCGGCTCGCCTCGCGGACGGACCCCGGCGGCGGCACCACGTCGTTCGAGTACGACGTCTACGGCAACAAGGTGAAGGAGACCGACCCGCTGGGGACGGTCAACACCTACACCTTCGACGCCGAGCAGCGGCCGCTCACCACCAACCTGCTCGGCTACACCGGCGACCCGAACAACCCGTCGGCGCCGACGACCCTGGTCCAGGAATCGCGGGCGTACGACCCGGCCGGACGGCTCGCGTCGATCACCGACGCCATGGGCTGGGTGACCGCGTACACCTACACCGACGACGGCCTGTCCGCCTCGGTCACCCGCAAGGACCCGGCCAACGGCAAGCAGTTCGTCGAGGAGGCCAACACCTACGACCTCGCGGGGAACCTGACCAAGCAGGTGACCAACGACGGCCGGACCACGTCCACCTTCACGGTGGACGCGGCCGACCGCGTCGCCTCGTCCGTCCTCGACCCGGCCGGCGTCAACCGCAGCACCAAGGTGTCCTACGACCCGGACGACAACGTCGTGACGGAGACCGAGACCGACCCGGCCACCGGTGACGTCGACCGGACGGACACCCGCTACGACGCCCTGGGCAATGTCACCGGCTACACGGAGCACGACGGCACCACCGCTCCCGTGGCCCGCTGGAAGCTGTCGGAGCCCAGCGGCCTCACGGCCCAGGACTCCTCCGGCGGCAACAGCAAGGTGACGCTGGGCAGTTCGGTCACGCGTTCCACCGAGAAGGGCGGCTCCGCCGTCCTCAACGGCACCGCCACCGCCTACGGGCAGGCGGACGGCCCGGCGGTCAACACCAGCGGCGACTTCACCGTCTCCGCCTGGGTCAAGCTCGGCTCCACCGCCGCCAACAGCACCTTCCTCGCCCAGGACGGCAAGCTCAACAGCGGCTTCCAGCTCTACTACTCCACCACGTACGGCTGGACCTTCAACCGCCACTCCACGGACGCCGTCGGCGCCGCGACCGTCCGGACCAATTCCGGCACCGCCGCGGTCAAGACCGGCACCTGGACCCACCTCACCGGTGTGTACGACCAGGCGTCCGCCTCGCTGAAGCTGTACGTCAACGGCGCCCAGTCGGGCACCACCACGTCCTTCACCTCACCCTGGGAGGCCACCGGTCCGCTCCAGATCGGCCGGCGTCTGTTCAACGGCACCTACGCCGAGAACGCGCAGGGCTCCGTCGCCGACGTACAGGTCTACGGTGACGCGCTGAGCGCGTCCCAGGTGTCCGCCCTGGCGGGTGGCACGCTTCCGGCGGCAGGCAGTTCGGTGCGCTCGACCACCTGGAAGCTGGACCAGCGGGGCCTGCCGCTGTCCTCGACCGACGAGCTCGGCAACACGACGGACTACGCCTACGACGAGGCCGCTCAGCAGACCACGGTCACCGAGCCGGTCGTCAACGCCGAGAAGGACGGGGGCTCACCCACTGCCCTGCGGCCGATCTCGATGACGGGCTACAACACCTTCGGCGAGACCACCGAGACGTCCGATCCGTCGGGCAACGTCACGACCACGGCCTATGACGCCGAGGGCCAGGAGACCTCGACCAGGCTGCCGGACTACACCGCGCCGGGTGCCTCCACGCCGATCACGGCCACGTCCTGGAACGAGTACAACAAGCTCGGCCAGGTCACCGCGGAGGTCGACCCGCTGGGCAACCGCACGTCGTACACGTACACCCAGCTGGGCGACGTGGCCTCGGTCACCGAGCCGGGCGGCGGCACGTCGACGATGGTCTACGACGCCAATGGCGACCTGCTGTCGTCGAACAGCCCCGGCGGCGCGCGCCAGGAGTCCACGTGGGACTACCTCGGCAACGAGCTGACCAGCACGGACATCGTCCGCCAGCCCACGCAGCGGGCGTACACGGCGATCAACGAGTACAACGCGCCGGGCGGTGACCTCTCCCGCCGGGTGAGCCCGACCGGTGTCTCGGAGTCGTACAAGTACAACGCCCTGGGCGAGACCACCGAGGTGACCGACGGGGCGGGCAACGTCTCGAAGTTCACCTACACCATGGACGGCGACGTCCTCACCGCGACGGACCCGGACAACACCAGCACCAAGAACACCTACGACGGCTTCGGCCAACTGACCGGCACCAGCGAACTGGACGCGGGCGGCGCGGTGCTGCGCACCAGCAGCTCCACCTACGACCGCGCCGGAAACCCGTTGTCGGTGACCGACTACCGGGGCCACACCACCACCTTCACCGTCGACCCCACGGGTCTGGTGACCAAGGCGGTGGAGCCGGTCTCCGCGACCGAGTCCATCACCACGTCCTTCGGTTACGACGTCGCGGGCAACCGCACCCGCTTCACCGACGGCCGGGGCAACCCGTTCATCACCACCTACAACAAGTGGGGGCTGCCCGAGTCCGTCATCGAGCCGTCCACCCCGGACCAGCCCGCCGCGGCGGACCGCACCTACACCACGGTGTACGACGCGGGCGGCCGGGTGGCCGAGCAGCGGTCACCGGGCGGGGTGACCGTCGCCAACGAGTACGACACGAAGAGCCGGCTGGTGAAGCAGACCGGTTCGGGTGCGGAGGCCGCGACGGCCGACCACACCTACGCGTACGACGCCGACGACCGCGTCACGGCCGTCGCCGGTGCGGGAGAGGACGACGACCACTTCACCTACGACGACCGGGGAGCGCTGCTCACGGCGTCCGGCCCGTCGGGCAGCTCGTCGTTCGCCTACAACGGCGACGGCGCCATGACGTCCCGCACGGACGCCTCGGGCACGTCGTCCTACGGGTACGACACGGCAGGCCGGCTGAAGACGGTCGACGACGCGGTCACCGGCTCCAGGGCGACCTACACCTACAACGTCGACAACGCGGTCACGCAGATCGACTACGGCACCGGCAAGTCCAAGCGCGCGTTCAGCTACGACGCGCTGCAGCGCATCACCGGTGACAAGCTGACCTCGCCCACCGGCAAGGTCCTGTCCTCCATCACCTACGGGTGGGACGACAACGACAACATCACGTCGAAGACGACCACCGGTGTCGCGGGCGCGTCCACCAACACGTTCGCGTACGACTGGTCGGACCGGCTGACGTCCTGGAACAACGGCACCACCACGGAGGTCTACGGCTACGACGCCTCGGGCAACCGCACGCGGGTCGGCGGCGACACGTACACGTACGACGCCCGCAACCGGCTCACCTCGGACGGCCACAGCACGTACGCCTACACCAAGCGCGGCACGCTGAGCTCGGTCACGGACGAGTCCGGGACCAGGACCGACATGAAGGCGGACGCCTTCAACCGGGTCATCAACGAGGGCGACCGCACGTACACGTACGACGGTCTGGACCGCGTCCTGAAGGCCAGAGACGGCGGCGGCGCGGACGTCTTCTCCTTCCAGTACAGCGGCGACGGCAACGACGTCGCCTCCGACGGCTCGGCGACGTACAGCCGCAGTGCCGACGGTTCGCTGCTGGGCATCAAGTCGGGTACGTCGTCGGTGCTCGTGCTGACCGACATCCACGACGACCTGGTCGCGCAGTACACCGACTCCGGTGAGACGCTGAGCGGTTCGGCCAGTTACACGCCGTTCGGCAAGGTCTCCGCCTCGGCGGGGATGCTGGGCAACCTCGGTTACCAGTCCGGCTGGACCGACCCCGAGACCGCCCAGGTCAACATGGCCGCGCGCTGGTACTCGCCGCAGACCGGCCAGTTCAACAGCCGGGACACCGTCAGCAACGATCCGCTGCCGGACTCGGTGAACGCCAACGCCTACGCGTACGCCAACCAGAACCCGATGACGGGCGTCGACCCGACCGGGCACTGGTTCGGCTTCGTGAAGAAGGCGTTCCACAAGGTCGCCAAGAAGGTCAAGAGCAAGGCCAAGTCGGCCTGGAAGAAGACCAAGCACGCGGTCAAGGCCGTCGCCAAGAAGGTCCGCAAGGCGGCCAAGCACATCAAGAAGGCCGTCAAGAAGGTCGTCCACAAGGTCCGCCGGGCGGCGCGCAAGGTCGTGCACTACGTCCATGACAGCGTCAAAAAGGTCAAGAGATACGTCAAACGCACCTATAAGAGCGTCAAACGCTATGCCCACAAGGTCGTCCAGCACGTCAAACAGCGGGCCCGGCAGGTCGCCAAGGCCGTCAAGCACGTAGCCGCCAAGGCTGCCGACCTGGGCAAGAGAGCCATCAAGAAGGTCGGCCGGGGCGTCAAGGCAGCCGCCAAGGCGACAGGCAACTTCGTCAAGCAGCACGCCGCGACGATCGTGTCGGTCGCGGTGGGCGTGGCGGTGTTCACCGGCTGCACCGCTGCGACCTGGGGCGTCGGAGCGGTCGGCTGCGCGGCCCTCGCGGGGGCGGCGGCCAACGGCGTCGGTTACATGATGAGCGACGGCCCCAAGTCCGTCGGCGGTTTCCTCGGGTCGGTGGCGATCGGTGCCGCGACCGGTGCCCTCGGTGGTGCGGCCGGTGGCGCGGCCTCCGGCGCGGTGGGCCGACTGCTCGCCGGCGCCGGCGGCAAGGTTCTCAACGGCGCGGCCATGGGCGCGGCGGGCGGAGCCGCGGAAGGCGCGGTCGGCTACGGCGTCTCCTGCGCATCCAGCGAGGAGGGCTGCAGCGCGAGCGGCGCGGCAAAGGCCTCGGCGGTCGGCGCGGTGACGGGCGGCATCTTCGGCGCTGCGGCGAGCAAGTTCGGCCGCAAGGGCTGCACGCCGCACAGTTTCACCGGCAGCACGGGCGTCCTCATGGCGAACGCCATGGTGAAGCCCATCTCCCAGGTCAAGCCCGGCGACTACGTCCTGACGGCCGAGCCCGGCAAGACGAAGAAGGAGAAGCACAAGGTCAAGTCGGTGATCGTCACCAAGACCGACCGTGACTATGTCGACGTCGTCATAGCCACCAAGTCGGGCCCGAAGACGATCCAGACCACCAAGCACCACCAGTTCTACGAGGCCACCAGAAACACCTGGACCCAGGCGGGCGACCTCAAGCCAGGTCAGAAGCTCCAGAACGGTAGCGGCGGCCTGACGGAGATCCGCGAAGTCAAGGCGTACACGGCAAATCGTGTGACGTATGACCTCAGCGTCGAGGGGCTGCACACCTATCAGGTGGCCGCGGGCGGTCTTCAGGTCCTCGTTCACAACACCGACGGCGAGGCATGCCCGGTCACAGCGGCTGCGCGAGCAGCGGCGGACGGGGCGACGAAGGTAACGCCGTCGAGAATGCGCCCGGCGATAGCAGAGGCCCTGGAGGTGCCGAACGGGGAGCCGATTGCGCGAACCAGCACACGTGGAGCCGCGCCCAAGCTGCACCCTGAGGTCCAAGAGATTCTGGACAGCATCCCGGTGAATCAGCGAGGTAAGGGACACGGCCAGTGCGGCCTCCCCCAATGCCTTACCGAGGTGCTGGGCCGCGGCGTGGACCCGCGGGGCTTGCGGGCTGCGGCTGTAACAGTCCGCAGTTCGGCAACGCACGAGAAGCATGGGTTGCCAGTGGGACCGTGCCCGAGCTGCAGGGTCTTGACCGAGCACTACGGACTCGATTTCGTGACAGACAACTAGGCTGGGTGAACATGAGATTCTCAGATACGGCGGAGCAACTTCTCCGTGACGCCGGGTGGCATCCAGGGCGGAGGGTGGAAGTGGCTTCGTGGCGAGCCCGACTCGAAGCCGGTGGGTTTCACGTGACCGAATGCGCCGAGAAGTTCCTCTCGGAATTCGGCGGCCTGGTGTTCAGGAATAGCGGACCGGGCCTTACCTGTGCAGTCGAACCGTTCGAGCTGGACCCGACCCTGGCGGATGGTGAAGACGACAGGTTCGGTGAGTGGGGTGAGGAACTGAACAAGTCGCTATGCCCGGTAGGCGAAGGCGGCCACGGTGAGTACTTTCTGGCCATTGACGAGGGTGGTGAAATGTACTTGGTGGCAGACTGGGTCGCGACCTTCGGCGCCAGCGATCAGGCGCTGGAAGCGTTGCTCCTCGGAATCGCGCCAACTGTTGTCGCGGAAAGCTGAGCGCGCCTGAGCCGGCCCGTGGAAAGGTTCGTACCGCGCGCCCGTTCGGGGCGCCGGTGTGGACCCACTGGAGCCGGTCGCGCTGCCCAATCTGGTGAAGGTTCATCAGGGCTGGCGTTCAGGCTCTTGTCAGCGGCCCCTCTGGTTCTGCCGGAGGGGCCGCTTGACTGTCTGGTGATGTGATCGCTGGAACCAATCGGTGCAAGCGCGGAGCTTATGCCTTGTAATAAAGGTCGAACTGCCTGTTGCTCCCCGAGTTGTTCGTGATGCCGAAGCACAGACGCGGGGCGCCCGAGCCGGTGTAGATGGCCATTCCCTCCGGTTCGCGGGGGTCGGCCGCAGCGTCCGCCTCCGAGTGGGTGCTGGCGATGTAGCCCGTCGTGGGGTTGTTCTGAGTGCCGTTCAGGTCGAAGGACGTCGTGTGGACGGCCCACTTGTCGACGCCGGTCAGGGTGCTGGAGGGCGTGGTGGTTCGGGGGTCGCCATCGAGCATGTAGACGTACTGACCGTAGGACGTGAAGCCCTGGAAGGTGGCCGGGGTGGTGGGGTCCGGGGTGCCGTCGGCCTTGTACTTGTACAGCGGGGGCTGCTGGATACGGGCCAGCGGGGCCGGGAGGGTGCCGGTGCCGGCCGTGGCCACCGCCGCCGACAGGTCGTACGCCGCGAACCAGTGGTCGGAGCCCAGCGCGTAGCGGATCAGCAGGATGTTGTGGTCCGCGTCCACCGACGGCGTCATGGAGGTCGCCGCCGGGTCCGGTGAGCCGAAGCGCTGCACGGACGGGTGGCTGGTCCACAGCACCGTCTTGGTGACGAAGGGGAAGCGGACGAACTCCTGCCCGTACCCGCTGCGTCCGGACCCCGCCTCGGTCCACACGTACGCCGGGTTCCCGCCGCTGGCCGGCTGGACGCCGAGGGAGACCCCGTGGCCGAAGCCCAGCAGGTACATGTACCCGTTGACCGCGCCGGTGGCGATGTCGTGCCGGGTCAGACAGAGGTCACCCGACTCCGCGTGGTCGTCCCCGCCGATGGACGCCGTCACCGCGACCTGGCTGCCCGAGCGGAGGTAGGCGATCTGGCTCGCCCCGGCCACCTGGAGCGTGTAGAAGTGCCCGGCCGCCGAGTCGAAGGCGATGCCCTGGAGCGTGGTCGAACTGTCCTGGTTGGCGACACCGGCCAGCCAGCGGGTGGAACCGGCGGCGACGTCGATCAGCGCGGTCCCGCCCGGCACGTTCGCCGGGTTGTCCAGGGGCGCGGCCACCGCCGCCTGGGCGGGCAGTCCCAGCCCGGCGGCGGCACCGGCGGCGAGGCCGGTACCGCCCCGTATCAGGCTGCGACGAGTCATGTTCATGGTCATGACCTGGACACTAGTGGCCGGGCCCGGCCCGGCCACCAGCCTCTTGTGCAGATCTTGACCTCTAAGGACGCCCCCGCGTCAGATCCCCGCCGCCTCCGACAGGTCCCGCTTGATCGCCGTCAGCAGTTCGGTCGCCCGCGCACGGGCCGCCGGGAGGGCGGCGCGGTCGGTGACCGGGACCACGACCTCCAGGTAGCACTTCAGCTTGGGCTCGGTGCCGCTCGGGCGGACGATGACGCGGGCGCCGTCCAGGGCGTACCGCAGGCCGTCCGTGGGCGGGAGGGAGGCGGTGCCGCGGGTCAGGTCCTCCGCCGAGGTGACCGGGAGGCCCGCCAGGGCGGTGGGCGGCTGCTCACGCAGGCGGCGCATCGCGTCGGCGATGACCGACAGGTCCTCCACCCGTACCGAGAGCTGGTCCGTGGCGTGCAGACCGTGCTCCAGCGCGAGGTCGTCCAGGAGGTCGAGCAGGGTCCGCCCGGACTCCTTCAGCTCCGACGCCAGCTCGGTGATGAGCAGGGCCGCCGTGATGCCGTCCTTGTCCCGCACGCCCTCGGGGTCCACGCAGTAGCCGAGCGCCTCCTCGTACCCGTAGCGCAGGCCCTCCACGCGGGCGATCCACTTGAAGCCCGTCAGGGTCTCCTCGTAGCCGAGCCCGGCCTTCCCGGCGATCCGGCCGAGCAGGGAGGAGGAGACGATGGACTCCGCGAAGGTGCCCGTGACACCCCGGCCCACCAGGTGCGCGGCGAGCAGCGCGCCCACCTCGTCGCCGCGCAGCATCCGCCAGTCGCCGCCGTCGCGTACGGCCACCGCGCAGCGGTCCGCGTCCGGGTCGTTGGCGATCACGAGGTCCGGCTCGGTGACGGTCGCCCGCTCGAAGGCGAGGTCCATCGCGCCGGGCTCCTCCGGGTTGGGGAAGGCCACGGTCGGGAAGTCCGGGTCGGGCTCGGCCTGTTCGGCCACCAGCACCGGCTCCGGGAACCCGGCCCGCGCGAACGCCGCGAGCAGCACGTCCTTGCCGACGCCGTGCATCGCCGTGTAGACGGTACGGGCGCCGCGGGCCGACCCCTCGGCCAGCACCGCGTCCGTACGCGCCAGATACGCCTGAAGCACCTCGTCGCCCAGCACCTCCCAGCCCGACTCCGGCCGGGGCACGTCGGCGAGCGCGCGCACCGCGTCGATCTCGGCGGCGATCTCCGCGTCGGCGGGCGGCACGATCTGGGAGCCGTCGCCGAGGTACACCTTGTAACCGTTGTCGCGCGGCGGGTTGTGGCTGGCCGTGACCTCCACGCCCGCGACCGCGCCCAGGTGCCGTATGGCGAAGGCGAGGACCGGGGTGGGCAGCGGGCGCGGCAGCACGGCGGCACGCAGTCCGGCGCCGGTGATCACGGCGGCGGTGTCCCGCGCGAAGTCGGCCGACTTGTGCCGGGCGTCGTAACCGATGACGACCAGGCCGTCCGCCTCGCCCTTGGCCTTCAGGTACGCGGCGAGACCGGCGGCGGCGCGGATCACGACGGCGCGGTTCATCCGCATCGGGCCCGAGCCCAGCTCGCCGCGCAGCCCGGCGGTGCCGAACTGGAGCGTGCCGTTGAAGCGCGCGGTCAGCTCCGCCGTGTCCCCGGCGTCGACGAGCTTCGCCAGCTCCTCGCGGGTTTCCGGGTCGGGGTCCTCGGCCAGCCACGCCTGGGCCCGTGCGATCACTTCGTCCTGCACCTCGGGTGAACCTCTCTCTCGATTCCGTCCGCTGCCGCCGTCGGGCTACAGCCGGTTCAGCACCTGTCCGAGCAGCTGGCCCATGCGCGCCGCCGAGTCGCGGCCCGCCTGGAGGACCTCCTCGTGGTTCAGCGGCTCGCCCGTCATACCGGCGGCGAGGTTGGTGACCAGGGAGATGCCCAGCACCTCGGCACCGGCCTCGCGCGCGGCGATGGCCTCCAGCACCGTGGACATGCCGACCAGGTCCGCGCCGATCACGCGGGCCATGCGGATCTCGGCGGGGGTCTCGTAGTGCGGGCCGGGGAACTGCGCGTAGACGCCCTCCTCCAGGGAGGGGTCGATCTCCTTGCACAGGGCGCGCAGGCGCGGCGAGTACAGGTCGGTGAGGTCGACGAAGTTGGCGCCGACGATCGGGGAGGTGGCCGTCAGGTTCAGGTGGTCGCTGATCAGCACCGGCTGGCCGGGGCGCATGCCCTCGCGCAGGCCGCCGCAGCCGTTGGTCAGCACAATGGTCTTGCAGCCCGCGGCGACCGCGGTGCGGACCCCGTGCGCGACGGCGGCGACGCCACGGCCCTCGTAGTAGTGGGTACGGCCCAGGAAGACCAGGGCACGCTTGTCACCGAAGGTGTACGAGCGGATCTTGCCGCCGTGCCCCTCGACGGCCGGCGGCGGGAAACCGGGGAGCTCGGTGACCTGGAACTCGGCGTCGGGTTCGCCCAGGGCGTCCACGGCCGGCGCCCAGCCGGAGCCCATCACGAGGGCGACGTCGTGGGTCTCGGCGCCGGTGAGTTCGCGCAGGCGCGTGGCGGCGGCGTCGGCGGCGGCGTGCGGGTCGCCCTGGCGGTCGTCCGGAAGGAGAGATGCGTTCACGCGGACGAGGGTAGCCGGTGTTCTCCTACGCGCGTAGATGACAGAGCCCACAGGAATGCGATCGTTGTCATGCTGATTCCGACAAAGGCTGGGCAAAACGGCTGCGCACGCTTGACCGACGGTGCCGTCAGTGCCTGGTGAGCCCTCCCGGCGCTGTGAAAACTCCGCTCCCACCAGCCCGTATGGACGCTTGTGCCCCCGGCGCGCCCGCTTCCGGCCGGGTGCGGGACAATGGGGTACGTGACTCGGATCGTGATCATCGGTGGCGGACCCGGCGGATACGAGGCGGCGCTGACGGCCGCCCAGCTCGGCGCGGAGGTGACCGTCGTGGACTGCGACGGTCTGGGCGGGGCGTCGGTGCTGACCGACTGCGTGCCGTCGAAGACCCTCATCGCCACGGCCGAGGTGATGACCACCTTCGACTCCTCCTACGAGGAGCTGGGCATCATCGTCGCCGACGACACCCCGCACATCGAGCAGGCGGCCCGCGTGGTCGGCGTGGACCTCGGCAAGGTCAACCGCCGGGTGAAGCGGCTCGCGCTCGCCCAGTCCCACGACATCACCGCCTCCGTCACCCGCGCCGGTGCCCGGGTCATGCGCGGCCGGGGCCGCCTTGAGGGCATGCAGGCCCTCGACGGCTCCCGCAAGGTCGTCGTCACCGCCGCCGACGGCACCGAGGAGACC
Organism: Streptomyces sp. SID1328; assembly: GCF_009865595.1. NCBI lineage: Bacteria > Bacillati > Actinomycetota > Actinomycetes > Kitasatosporales > Streptomycetaceae > Streptomyces > Streptomyces sp. SID1328. The sequence continues at coordinate 45,956 of NZ_WWKH01000034.1, forward strand.
CTCACCGCCGACGCCGTGCTCATCGCCACCGGCGGCCACCCGCGCGAGCTGCCCGACGCCCAGCCGGACGGCGAGCGCATCCTGAACTGGACCCAGGTCTACGACCTCACCGAGCTGCCCGAAGAGCTGATCGTGGTCGGCTCCGGCGTCACCGGCGCCGAGTTCGCCGGTGCCTACCAGGCGCTCGGCTCCAAGGTCACCCTGGTCTCCTCGCGCGACCGCGTGCTGCCCGGCGAGGACCCGGACGCCGCCGTCGTGCTGGAGGACGTCTTCCGCCGCCGGGGCATGAACGTGATGGCCCGCTCCCGCGCCCAGTCCGCCAAGCGGGTCGGCGACCGGGTGGAGGTCACCCTGGCCGACGGCCGCGTGATCACCGGTACGCACTGTCTGATGGCGGTCGGTGCGATCCCGAACAGCACGGGCCTGGGCCTCGAGGGGGCCGGGGTCAAGCTGCGCGACTCCGGGCACATCTGGACCGACAAGGTGTCCCGCACGAGCGCGCCCGGCGTGTACGCGGCCGGTGACGTGACCGGCGTCTTCGCGCTGGCCTCCGTCGCGGCGATGCAGGGCCGGATCGCGGTCTACCACTTCCTCGGCGGCGCGGTGGCCCCGCTCGACCTCAAGACGGTCTCCTCCAACGTCTTCACCGACCCCGAGATCGCCACGGTCGGCTACAGCCAGGCGGACGTGGACGCGGGCAAGATCGACGCGCGGGTGGTGAAGCTGCCGCTGCTGCGCAACCCGCGCGCGAAGATGCAGGGCATCCGGGACGGCTTCGTCAAGATCTTCTGCCGGCCGGGCACCGGGATCGTGGTCGGCGGCGTGGTCGTCGCGCCGCGCGCCTCGGAACTCATCCACCCCATCTCGATCGCGGTCGACAACAATCTGACGGTCGAGCAGATCGCCAAGGCGTTCACCGTCTATCCGTCGCTGTCCGGCTCGATCGCCGAGGTGGCCCGGCAGTTGCAGACCCGCAAGGCGGGCGGCGCGGGCTGACCGGCGGCGCCCGCGGCCCATGCGGGCGGCATAGTCGGCCGGTAGGTCCCTATATCACTTCCGGGGTCCGGTTGCGAACAACTTCTGCTATTCGGCGCAAACTGCTGAAAGCAGACGGTCGTTGGGGTTACTGTCAGTTTCGTGTTCGCTGCAGAACGTCGTCAACTGATCCTCGAAATGGTGCGAGCGAACGGGGCCGTGTCGCTCCGTGAACTCGCCCGCGTCGTCCAGACCTCCGAAGTGACCGTACGGCGGGACGTGCGCGCGCTGGAGGCAGAAGGACTCCTCGACCGCCGGCATGGCGGTGCGGTACTGCCGGGTGGATTCACGCGAGAATCCGGCTTTCCGCAGAAATCCCATCTCGCGACCGCGGAGAAGACGGCCATCGCCGACGTCGCCGCAGGGCTGGTCGAAGAGGGCGAGGCCATCGTGGTCGGCGCCGGTACGACCACCCAGGAGCTGGCCCGCAGACTGGCCCGGGTACCGGGCCTGACCGTGGTCACCAACTCCCTGCTGGTGGCGCAGGCGCTGGCCCATGCCAACCGGGTGGAGGTCGTCATGACCGGCGGCACCCTCCGGGGCTCCAACTACGCCCTCGTCGGCTCCGGCGCCGAGCAGTCCCTCCAGGGTCTGCGCGTCTCCAAGGCGTTCCTCTCCGGGAGCGGCCTGACCGCCGAGCGCGGGCTGTCCACGTCCAACATGCTGTCGGCCTCCGTGGACCGGGCCCTGGTCCAGGCCGCCTCCGAGGTCGTGGTCCTCGCCGACCACACCAAGCTGGGTACGGACACCATGTTCCGTACGGTGCCCACCGAGGCGATCACCCGCCTGGTCACCGACGAGCCCCCCGCCCACGACGACCGTGCCGCCACCGAGCTCCAGGCCCTGGCCGATCAGGGCGTGCAGATCACGGTGGCCGGAGCGGCCGGCGCCCCGGCCCCGGACCAGCCCCAGGCCCCCCGCGGGCAGCGCGCCTCCCAGCTCCCCGGCCCCCGCCGGGGCCAGGTCCCCGGCTCCGCCCTCCGCGGAGTCCTCAGCGACCAGCCCACCGACCGCCCCCGAGTGGCCGACCTGCGCCGCAGGTAGCGCCTCGGCGGGGCGTCACGGCCGACGGGGGTGCGTCGGCGTCGTAACGGGCACCCGTCGCTGGGGAACCGTTCCTTCGGCGGTGCTGTGCCGAGCGTGCCCTTCGCTGGGTAAAAGCCGACGCCCGGCGGACCAAGTTCGGTCGCCGGGCGTCGGGATGTGACGTCGGGTCAGTCCTTGATCTCGCAGATCGGGGCGCCCGAGGTGATGGAGGCGCCCACCTCGGCGAGGAGGCCCTTGACGGTGCCGGCTCGGTGGGCGTTGAGGGGCTGTTCCATCTTCATGGCCTCCAGGACGACGATGAGGTCGCCCTCCTGGACGGTCTGGCCCTCTTCGACGGCCACCTTGACGATGGTGCCCTGCATCGGGGAGGCGAGGGTGTCGCCGGAGGCCACGGGGCCGGACTTCTTGGCCGCGCGGCGCTTGGGCTTGGCGCCCGCCGCGAGGCCGGTACGGGCCAGGGACATGCCGAGCGACGAGGGGAGGGAGACCTCCAGGCGCTTGCCGCCGACCTCGACCACGACCGTCTCACGGCCCAGCTCCTCGTCCGCCTCCGCGTCGGCGGGGGCGGTGAAGGGCTTGATCTCGTTGACGAACTCGGTCTCGATCCAGCGGGTGTGGACCGTGAAGGGGTCCTCGGAGCCGGTCAGCTCCGGCGCGAAGGCCGCGTCCCGGACCACCACACGGTGGAACGGGATGGCCGTGGCCATGCCCTCGACCTGGAACTCGTCCAGCGCCCGCGCGGCGCGCTCCAGCGCCTCCTTGCGGGTGCGGCCGGTCACGACCAGCTTGGCCAGCAGGGAGTCCCACGCCGGGCCGATGACCGACCCGGCCTCCACGCCCGCGTCCAGCCGGACACCGGGGCCGGCCGGGGGGTCGAAGCGGGTGACCGTGCCGGGGGCGGGCAGGAAGCCCCGGCCCGGGTCCTCGCCGTTGATGCGGAACTCGAAGGAGTGCCCGCGCAGCTCGGGGTCGCCGTAGCCCAGCTCCTCGCCGTCGGCGATGCGGAACATCTCGCGGACCAGGTCGATCCCGGCGACCTCCTCGGTCACGGGGTGCTCGACCTGGAGGCGGGTGTTGACCTCCAGGAAGGAGATCGTGCCGTCCTGGCCGACCAGGAACTCACAGGTGCCGGCGCCCTCGTAGCCCGCCTCCTTGAGGATGGCCTTGGACGCCCGGTACAGCTCCTCGACCTGGGCCTCGGAGAGGAACGGCGCCGGGGCCTCCTCCACGAGCTTCTGGTGGCGGCGCTGGAGCGAGCAGTCACGGGTGGAGACGACGACCACGTTGCCGTGCTTGTCGGCCAGGCACTGGGTCTCCACGTGCCGGGGACGGTCGAGGTAGCGCTCCACGAAGCACTCGCCCCGGCCGAAGGCGGCGACGGCCTCGCGGACCGCCGAGTCGTACAGCTCCGGCACCTCTTCGAGGGTGCGGGCGACCTTCAGGCCACGACCGCCACCGCCGAAGGCGGCCTTGATCGCGATCGGCAGGCCGTGCTCCTTGGCGAAGGTCACGACCTCGTCCGCGCCCGAGACCGGGTCCGGCGTACCGGCGACCAGCGGGGCACCCGCGCGCTGCGCGATGTGCCGGGCGGCGACCTTGTCACCGAGGTCCCGGATCGCCTGCGGCGGCGGGCCGATCCAGGTCAGTCCCGCGTCCAGCACGGCCTGGGCGAACTCGGCGTTCTCCGAGAGGAAGCCGTAGCCGGGATGGATCGCGTCCGCGCCGGACTCCCGCGCGGCGTTCAGGACCTTCTGGATGTCCAGGTAACTGGTGGCCGGGGTGTCACCGCCCAGGGCGAACGCCTCATCCGCGGCCCGGACGTGCAGAGCGTCCCGATCCGGGTCGGCGTACACGGCCACGCTCGCAATGCCTGCGTCCCGGCAGGCCCGCGCCACACGGACAGCGATTTCGCCACGGTTGGCGATGAGCACCTTGCGCACGATTGAGGCTCCCTCCTTGAAACAAGCCGAGTTTAGGGACAGCCGACACGGCACATCGACCCGTCCCCAATGGTGAGCTTGCCCACACGGAGCGTGATGCGTGGCCCGCTCGACCCGCGAAAGCCCTTGTCGCACCTCGGTACGCAGGACTCCACCGGAAAACCCTAGCCCCGTCATGTGGCCAAGGTCTCTGTGAGAGCGTGCTGCGGGCCACGCGGTTTCTTTGTGGAGTCCCTACGAATGGCCCAATGATTCTTTGCCGCCGGCCGAGGTCTTGTCCCCCGTCCTACCCATTAGTAGCGTTCGCGCTGATCCGGTGTACTGCCGGTAACAGGCGATCCGCGCGGGGGCGGCGGCGAAGGTGGGGTGGGGCCGGTGGTGCGCAGACCGGTGGCATGGATCGTGACGGTCGTCCTGCTGGCCGAGGCGGTCGGCATCGCGGCGGTGAACTGGCTGCTCGGCGTGGTGGTGGACAACCAGCGGATGTCCCTGGCCGGCCTCGACCCCGATGTGATGGCGACGTCCTCGAAGGTGGGAGCCGTGCTCTTCGGGCTCTACTTCGCCTTCTGCGCCCTGGTGGCCCTGCTGGTCGCGGTGCGCGACCGAGCCCCGGCCGGCCTCGGCCGGGTCCTGCTGATCAGCGCCGCCGTGGTGCACGGCCTGCTGGGCGCGGTCGCGTGGGGCCTGGTGGGCCCGGGGGCGTTCCTGGCGATGATGGTGGTGCTCGCCCTGCTGGTGCTGCTGCTGGTGACGTACGACCGTCCGCGTGACACGGGCGCCCGTCCGGCCGGCGACACGCCCGGTGCGGGAGGCGCCCCGGAGGCCGCCCCCGAACCGAAGCCCACGTCCACCCCTACGGGTGACCCTCAGGGCCGTACGGCCGACACGCCGAACATCACTCGGACGGCGCCCACAACTCCGTGATCCCGACACCCAGTTCGCGCAACAGCTTGCGGACGAGGGGGAGGCTGATGCCGATCACGTTGCCGTGGTCGCCCTCGATGCCCTCGATGAAGGGCGCCGAGCGGCCGTCCAGGGTGAAGGCCCCGGCGACGTGGAGGGGCTCGCCGGAGGCGACGTAGCGGGCGACCTCCTCGTCCGTGGGCTCGCCGAAGCGGACCACGGTGGAGGCGGTCGCGGAGACGTACCGCTTGGCGGCGGTGTCCCAGATGCAGTGACCGGTCTGGAGGACCCCGGCGCGGCCGCGCATCGCCTTCCAGCGGGCGGTGGCCTCCTCCGCGTCGGCGGGCTTGCCGAGCGCCTGTCCGTCCAGTTCCAGCACCGAGTCGCAGCCGATCACCAGCGCGCCCTGCACCTCGGGCCGGGCCGCCACCACGGACGCCTTGGCCTCGGCGAGGGCGAGGGCCAGCTCGGCCGGGGTGGGGGCGGTGACGGCGTCCTCGTCCACTCCGCTGACGATCACCTCGGGCGCCAGTCCGGCCTGCCGCAGCAGACCCAGCCGGGCGGGGGACTGGGAGGCGAGAACAAGGCGGCGCCGCTGGTCTGTCATGCGATCAGCCTAGCGCCGGTCCTCTCCTCACCTCAGCCCGATGACGATCATCGCCAGCACCATGGCCAGGGCCATGAAGAGGCCGAGCCGCCTGAGCTTCTCCTCCATGTGACGGAGTTCCTCGGGCGGCTCGTCCTCGGGGTCTGACCACAGCATGGCTCCAGCGTGGGGCGCGGCCCGGCCCGCGCGCCTGAGTACCCGTACTCAGGTTCCGGCTCAGCCCGGCCAGTAGGTCCGGGACCAGGACACCGGCCCCGGCCGGGGCAGGCTCCGGGTGGCGATGCGCGCCGGGTCCGACCACGCGTCGCGCGGCCCCTCC
>NZ_WWKH01000351.1:0-411 GCF_009865595.1 Streptomyces sp. SID1328
CGCGTCGTCCTTCTTCTCGGCCGCGGTGGCGCCGGCCGCCTGCGCGGCCGTCAGCTGGTCGGCCGCGACCTGCCGCTGCGACTGCGCGGTCCGCTCCGCGGCCGCCGCCTTGTCCCGCTCGCTCGCGGCGAGATCGCGCTGGGACTTGGCGTAGTCGCGCTGCTGCTCGGCCGTGACGCGCTTGGCGTCGGCGTCGGCCGCGGCGGTCTTGGCCTTCTGCTCGGCCGTCGCCGCCTTGGTCTGGGCGGCCTTGGCCTTGTCGGCGTTCTCCGCGGCCTTGGTGGCCTGCAGCGCCGCGCCCTCGGCGGCGGCCTTCGCCTGCGCGGCGGCCTCCTCGGCGGCCTTGCGGCGGAAATCGGCCTTCGCGGCGTGCGCCTGGGTCATCGCCAGCGCGCTCAGCGTCTTGCTGTC
>NZ_WWKH01000352.1:0-3584 GCF_009865595.1 Streptomyces sp. SID1328
ATGCGCCCCGCGACGGCGCACAGTGCCGCTTCACATGGGGCCACCGCGCACCCGCCGCCCCGGAAGCCCACGGGAGCGCGGCCGCTTGTGGGCCGCACGCCCGAATGCGCCCCGCGACGGCGCACAGTGCCGCTTCACATGGGGCCACCGCGCACCCGCCGCCCCGGAAGCCCACGGGAGCGCGGCCGCTTGTGGGCCGCACGCCCGAATGCGCCCCGCGACGGCGCACAGGGACGCTTCACATGGGCCCTCGCCGACCCCGCCGACCCCCGAATCCCACTGAGGGTGGCGGCGTTGTGGTCTCACGCCCCCACGGCGCCCTCGACCGCGAACAACTGCCGCTCCACATGGTCCAGCGCCAGCCGCAGCGCGCCCGTGGCCACCACCGCCTCGCCCAGCAGGGACAGCGCCACGGCCGGGGGCCGCAGACAGTAGCGGGCCAGTTCGCGGCGGAGGGGGTCGAGGACCCCGTCCAGGCCGGCCGCCCAGCCGCCGACCACCACCAGCTCCGGGTCGAGCGCCAGCACCAGCGCGGCCACGTCGTGCACCAGCCGCTGGATGAACCGTTCCACCGCGGCCAGCGCCGAACCGTCGCCCTCCCGCGCCAGCGCGAAGACCTCGGTGACGGCCTGCTCGTCCAGCGGCGGCAGCGGCTCGTCCGTGGTGGACAGCAGGGCCTCCGGGGTCGCCTCCCGGCCCAGCAGATGGAGCGCGCCGATCTCCCCGGCCGCCCCGCCGTGCCCCCGGTGCAGCCGGCCGCCGATCAGCGAGCCCGCGCCCGGACTCAGCCCGGCCAGCACGAACACCACGTCGTCGGTGTCCTTCGCCGCGCCCTGCCAGTGCTCGGCCACGGCGGCCACATTGGCGTCGTTCTCCACCAGCACCGGGCACCGGAAGGAGCGGCTGAGCCGCTCGCCCAGGTGGAGCCCGGTCCACTGGGGCAGCGCGGTGCCCAGGCGAACCGTTCCGTCGGCCTCCACGATGCCCGGAGTGCCGACGCCCACCGCGCGCAGCGAGCCCCGTGGGACGCCGGTGCGGCGCAGCAGCTCGGCGACCGTGCCGCGCAGCCGCTCCAGCCGCTCGTCGGCCGGCGCCTTCTCGTCGACGTCGCGGGTCTGCGTGCCGAGCACCCGCCCGTCCAGGTCGGAGACGACCGCGACCACCCGGTGCGCGCCGATCTCCAGCCCCAGCAGATGCCCCGCCTCGGCCCGGAACCGGAACCGGCGCGCGGGCCGCCCCTGACGGCGGGCGGTACCCTCCTCGGCCGCCCGCTCCACCACCAGACCCGCCTCGGCCAGGCCCTCCACGACCCCTTCGACGGTCGGCCGGGACAGCCCGGTGGCCCGGGTGATCTCCGTGAGCGTCGCGCAGTCGGTGTCGCGCAGCGCGCGCAGCACCACCGCGGAGTTGATCCTCCGCAGCAGCGAGGGATCGCCACCGGTCAACTGCCCCACGGTCCGTCCTCCCAGCTCGCGGGCGTGTGTGGGGCGGATCGTACTCGGCCCCGACCACCCCGGCGAGGGCCGGGCGGTCACCGGGGCGCGACGAAGCCCGACTCGTAGGCGGCGATCACCGCCTGGGTGCGGTCGCGCGCCCCCAACTTGGCGAGTACGGCGCTCACATGCGACTTCACCGTCTCCGCCCCGACGACCAGCCCGGCGGCGATCTCCGCGTTGGTCAGCCCGCGCGCCATCAGCCGCAGCACCTCCGCCTCGCGCTCGGTCAGCCGCGCCCCGGCCAGCGGTTCGGCGTCCGCCCGGCCCGCGCCGTACCGGGCCGCCAACTGCCGTACCGACGCCGGGAACAGCAGCGAGTCCCCCGCCGCGACCAGCCGTACCGCATGCACGATCTCCTCCGGGCGGGACCGTTTCAGCAGGAACCCGTCCGCACCCGCGCGCAGCGCCTCGTAGACGTACTCGTCGTCCTCGAAGGTGGTGACCACCAGGATCTTCGGCGGCTCGGCCACCGTGCGCAGCACCGCGCGGGTCGCCTCGATGCCGTCCAGCAGCGGCATCCGGACGTCCATCGCCACCACGTCCGGCCGCAGGCTCCGTACCAGTGGAATCACGGCGGCCCCGTCGGCCGCCTCGCCGACCACCTCGATGTCGGGCTGCGCCGCCAGCACGGCCCGCAGACCGGCACGGACCAGGGGTTCGTCGTCGACGAGGAGTACGGTGACCGGCATTCGGCCAGCGTAGATCAGTTCAGGGGAAGCTCGGCCCGCACGAGCCAGTCGCCCGCTTCCGGGCCGGTGCGGGCGCTGCCGCCGAGCAGGGCGGCCCGCTCGCGTATTCCGCGCAGGCCGCTGCCGCTCCCGGCCGTGGAATGGGCCGCCGGGAGCGGATTGCTTATCTCCAGGGCCAGTTGGCATCCCTCGGCCGTCACCCGTACCCGTACCGGCACGGCGCCCGCGTGCCGCAGGACGTTGGTCAGCGCCTCCTGGAGGATGCGGTAGCTCTCGCGCGACACCGGGCCGGGCAGGGACTCCACCGGGCCCGTGGCCCGGAAGTCGACCTCCGCGCCGGAGGCACGCGCCGACTCCAGCAGGCGGTCCGCGTCCGCCAGCGTCGGACGGGCGCTCGCCGGCCGTTCCGCCTCGCGCAGCACCCCGAGGACCCGCTCCAGGTCCTCCAGCGCGGCCCGGCCCGTCTCCTCGACGGCTCTCAGCGCCCGCCCGGTGAACTCCGGGTCCCCGGCCGCCCGCGCGGCCCCCGCCTGCACCACGGCGACGGTCAGCGCGTGACCGATCGAGTCGTGCAACTCCCGTGCGATGCGGGTGCGTTCGAGGAGCTGCTCGGTCCGCTCCTCCAGTGCGGTCAGCCGCTCGGCCGCCGAAGGCCCCAGCAGCCGGCGCGCACACCGGGTGACCAGCGCGCCAAGGCCGAGCACCACGCCGTACAGCGCGAGGAGGGGGAGCGGGGCCAGCAGGGCGTACGCCCGGTGCGGCGGGAGCCCGTCCAGGAAGGAAGGCGGCGGACCCCACGCGCACTCCGCCAGCTCGACGGTGAGGATCGGCAGCCGCACCATGGCGAACATGGCGACCGCGCCGAGCAGCATCCGAAGTTCCAGCCAGAGCAGCGTGCGCCCCCGGTCCCGCCAACTCCGCGCGGGCTCCTCGGAGATGCCGGGCTCCGCCTCGCCGGGTGTCAGCAGCAGGCGCGCCTGCACACCCTCGCCCCGCCGCACGGCCGGGATCAGCGCGAGCGGGACGAGGAACAGCGCGGGCGCCCACGGGGTGCGCGGGTCGATGAACATCCAGAACGCCACGCTCAGCATGGGCACCCACAGATGCAGCAGACGTGTGTACGTCGTCCCGCGCAGCAGCGGGCGCAGGAAGCGGACCATGCGGCCATCCTGACAGCCGCGCCCGGCGAGCGGCCTCCCCCGCGCGAGGGAGCGGGTTCCCGCTCGCGGGGGAGGTACGCGGCCGCCTGTCCGGCGAGGCTCGTGCCATGACCAGCATCGAACTCCGCGACCTCACCAAGGAGTACGGCGGCAGACGCGCCGTCGACCGCCTGACCCTCACCGTCCGCCCCGGCCGGGTGACCGGCTTCCTCGGCCCCAACGGCGCGGGCAAGTCCACC
>NZ_WWKH01000353.1:0-20981 GCF_009865595.1 Streptomyces sp. SID1328
GCCCCCGCCGCGCGCCCCCGTGGCGCCGACGTGCTGCTGGACCGGCGGGGCGGCCCGGTGCGCCTGGCCGGCTGCTGCACGCCCGTACCGCCCGACGACATCGTCGGCTTCGCCGTGCGCGGGGGAGCGGTGACCGTGCACCGGGTGGAGTGCTCCATGGTCGAGGACATGAAGGGCCGGGGGCGCGAGGAGATCGCCGTGCGCTGGGGGGACACCACCGCCTGCCGGGTGACCCTGGTCGCCGAATCGTTCAGCCGTCCCCATCTGCTCGCCGACCTCACCGAGGCGATCGCCGTGGAGGGCGCCGAGATCGTCTCCGCCACCGTGGAGTCCCCCAACCAGCAGCGGGTCCGCCACACCTACACCCTCCAGCTCCCCGACGCCGCCGAACTGCCCGCCCTGATGCGCGCGATGCGCGACGTGCCCGGCGTGTACGACGTCAGCCGGGCCCAGGCGCCCGCCGCCTGACCGACCCGATCGGGTGGGCCTGGTGCGCGCCGTCGCCATCCGGCGGCCGGGCGCTGGTAGCGGTGGGGCATGCTGCTCACTCGCCCCGCGCGCCCGCACCCCGTACTCCGGTTCCTCCGGCGCCCGAAGGCGGCCCTGCTCGCCTCGGCCGTCACGGTCTGTCTCGTCGCCGCCGGAGCCCCCGCCGAACCGCTGGGCGTCGGCGACCGGATCTTCCCGGAGCTGGGCAACCCCGGCTACGACGTGGCCGCTTACGACCTCGCCCTCACCTACCCCGGCAACAACGACAAGCCGCTCAAGGCCGTCACCACCATCGACGCCCGGCTCACCGACTCGCTGAAGCGGATCAACCTCGACTTCGCGCACGGCACCGTCGAGTCCGTCGAGGTCGACGGCCGCAGGGCCGCCTTCACCAGTGCCGGTGAGGACCTCGTCGTCACCCCGGACCACGCGCTGCCGCTCGGCAGTGTCACCCGGATCACCGTGCGGCACACCAGCGACCCCGTCGCCGCCGACGGCCAGGACGGGGGCTGGGTGCGGACCACCGACGGGCTCGCCATGGCGAACCAGGCCGATGCCGCGCACCTGGTCTTCCCGTGCAACGACCACCCGTCCGACAAGGCGATGTTCACCTTCCACGTCACCGCCCCGAACGGCTACACCGCCGTCGCCAACGGCCTGCCGACGGGCGCGGTCGAGGCGGGCGGCTCCACCACCTGGAGCTACCGCTCCCAGCACCCGATGGCCACCGAACTCGCCCAGGTGTCCATCGGCCACTCCGCCGTCGTCCGGCGCACGGGCCCGCATGGACTACCGCTGCGCGACGTGGTGCCCGCCGCCGACAAGAAGGAACTGGAGCCCTGGCTCGCGAAAACACCGGACCAGATCGCGTGGATGGAGAGCAAGATCGGCCCATACCCGTTCGAGACCTACGGCGTGCTGATGGCGCAGGCCAGCACCGGGTTCGAGCTGGAGACGCAGACGCTGTCGCTGTTCGAGAAGGAGATCTTCACCGAGCCCGCCTACCCCAAGTGGTACATCGAGTCGGTCATGGTCCACGAGCTGTCCCACCAGTGGTTCGGCGACAGCGTCAGCCCCCGCACCTGGTCCGACGTCTGGCTGAACGAGGGCCACGCCACCTGGTACGAGGCCCTCTACGCGCAGGAGAAGGCGGACCGCCCCCTGCAGGACCGCATGAAGGCCGCCTACGGGGCCTCCGACCGCTGGCGCGCCGCCGGCGGTCCGCCCGCCAGGCCCAAGCCGCCCGCCCCCGGTCAGAAGATCGGCATCTTCCGCCCCAACATCTACGACGGCGCCGCCCTGGTGCTCTTCGCCCTGCGCCAGGAGATCGGCAAGGACGCATTCGAGCGGCTGGAGAAGGTGTGGGTCCAGGAGAACCGGGACACCAGCGTCGGCACCGCCGACTTCGTCCGCCTCGCCTCCGCCATCGGCGGCCGTGACCTGACCGGCTTCTTCCAGGACTGGCTGTACGCCGAGAAGACCCCGCCCATGCCCGGCCACCCGGACTGGAAGCAGGTCCCGCCGCCCGCACCCTCGAACCCGGCCAGGAAGAGCTGACCCCCGGTGCCCGGGTGATAACCCGATGACGCGGTACTCCGCGCCGTGCGACCATCTTCCGGTCGGCGCGGCGCGGCGCACGGGAATCTCCCGGGGCACGCGCGCGTTGCACCTCATGAACACCGGTCCCTCGCCGACCTCCCGGTCGACCGACCGCCGGACCGGTCCTCCCCTCGACGTAAGGAACCAATGACCTCCTCTTCTTCCCCTTCACAGGACGCCAAGCGCCTCGCGCACGCCTATCCCGAAGGTCTTCGGGCCGATGCCCTGATGGAAGAGGACGTCGCCTGGAAGCACGACATCGACGGCGAGCGTGACGGCGACCAGTTCGACCGCTCCGAGCGCGCGGCCCTGCGCCGTGTGGCGGGGCTGTCCACCGAGCTGGAGGACGTCACCGAGGTCGAGTACCGACAGCTCCGCCTGGAGCGGGTCGTGCTCGTCGGAGTGTGGACGACCGGCACCGCCCAGGACGCGGACAACTCCCTCGCGGAGCTGGCCGCCCTCGCGGAGACGGCGGGCGCCCTCGTGCTCGACGGCGTGATCCAGCGCCGCGACAAGCCCGACGCGGCCACCTACATCGGCTCCGGCAAGGCCCTGGAGCTGCGGGACGTGGTGATGGAGACCGGCGCGGACACCGTCATCTGCGACGGTGAGCTGAGCCCCGGCCAGCTCATCCAGCTCGAGGACGTCGTCAAGGTCAAGGTCATCGACCGTACGGCCCTGATCCTGGACATCTTCGCCCAGCACGCCAAGTCCCGTGAGGGCAAGGCGCAGGTCGCGCTCGCGCAGATGCAGTACATGCTGCCGCGACTGCGCGGCTGGGGTCAGTCGCTGTCCCGGCAGATGGGTGGCGGTCGCGGTGGCCTGGCCACCCGTGGTCCCGGTGAGACCAAGATCGAGACCGACCGGCGCCGCATCCGCGAGAAGATGGCGAAGATGCGCCGGGAGATCGCGGAGATGAAGACCGGCCGCGAGATCAAGCGCCAGGAGCGCCGCCGCAACAAGGTGCCCTCCGTCGCCATCGCCGGCTACACCAACGCCGGCAAGTCCTCCTTGCTCAACCGCCTCACGGGCGCGGGGGTCCTGGTGGAGAACGCCCTGTTCGCCACCCTGGACCCGACCGTCCGCCGCGCGGAGACCCCGAGCGGCCGGCTGTACACGCTGGCCGACACCGTGGGCTTCGTCCGGCACCTGCCGCACCACCTGGTCGAGGCGTTCCGCTCCACCATGGAAGAGGTCGGCGATTCCGACCTCATCCTGCACGTGGTGGACGGATCGCACCCGGTCCCGGAGGAGCAGCTCGCCGCCGTGCGCGAGGTGATCCGGGAGGTCGGCGCGACCGACGTGCCCGAGATCGTCGTGATCAACAAGGCGGACGCGGCCGACCCGTTGGTGCTCCAGCGGCTGCTGCGGGTCGAGAAGCGGTCCATCGCCGTCTCGGCGCGCACCGGCCAGGGCCTGGAGGAGCTGCTCGCCCTGATCGACGAGGAGCTGCCCCGCCCCTCGGTCGAGGTCGAGGCGCTCGTGCCGTACACGCAGGGCAAGCTGGTCGCCCGCGCGCACACCGAGGGCGAGGTGCTCTCCGAGGAGCACACCGCCGAGGGCACCCTGATCAAGGTCCGGGTGCACGCGGAGCTGGCGGCCGACCTGGCCCCGTACACGCCCACCGCGACCGCCTGACCGGCTTTCTCGCCGGAGCACGAAGAGGCCCGCCGTTCCCTCGTTTCGAGAGGGCGCGGCGGGCCTTCGCCATGGGCGCGGGGCGGCTACCGGTTAGCGAACTTCCTGCTCACCGAGTCGTACACACCCTTGGCGACCTCGCCGAGCCGGGGACCGGCCAGCCAGCCCGAGGAGGCCGGGCCGATCGAGGTGTTGGAGACCAGCGCGGGCTTGCCGTCGGCGCCCTGCTCCACCCAGCCGCCACCGGAGGAACCGCCGGTCATGGTGCAGCCGATGCGGTACATCGTCGGGTCCGCCTTGGCGATCGACAGCCGGCCCGGCTTGTCCTGGCACTGGTACAGCAGCTGGCCGTTGTACGGCTCCGCCGCCGGGTAGCCGCTCGCGGTGACCGTGCTCACCTCGGTCGCGGCGGGAGCGGCGAAGTCCACCGGCAGCGCGCCGCCGACCGTCTCCTCCAGCGACTTGCCCCCGTTGCCCTGCTCCGGCGTCACATGGATCACCGCGAAGTCGTACGAGGCGCCGTTGCCGCCCGTCTCACCGCCCCCGTCGATCCACTGCTGCGAGGTCTTGGCCGCGTCGGCCCACCAGACACCGTACGGCGCGACCTGCGCGCGGGAGGCACCCTCCATCTCCGAGGAGGACAGGCTCTGGTTGTTGTACGACGGCACGAAGGCGATGTTGCGGTACCAGCCGCCCTTCTTGCCGGCGTGCACACAGTGGCCGGCCGTCCAGATCAGGTTGGACTTGCCCGGGTGCGCTGGGTCCTCGACCACCGTGGCCGAGCAGACCATCGTGCCCTTGGGGGAGTCGAAGAACACCTTGCCGGAGGTGGCCGCGTTGGTGTGGTACGGCGGGCGGACCGCCTTGGCCTGCACCGGCTGCGGCTCGGGGTCGGTCACGCCCTGGTCGCCGGAGAGGTCGTTGTCGTCGACCCGCTTGGCCGGGTCGTCGGCGCCCCGCATCCGGTCCTTGTCCCACAGACCGTTGATGATCGGGTTGATGAAGTCGTTCGCCTCGCGCAGCCAGTCGTCCCGGTCCCAGTTCTTCCAGGCGCCGTCCTTCCACTTGTCCATGTCGATGCCGTGCTGGCGGAGCTTGTCCTGGAGGTCCTGGGGGACGCGGACCTTCCCGTCCGAGCCCCGCGCGGTGGAGGACGAGCTGCCGCCGGCGTTGTCGTCACCGGCTCCGTCGCACGCGGTGGCGGTCAGCGCCAGCGCCGAGGCGAGGGCGACGGCCGCCAGCACGCGGGAGGTCCGGTGGGGCGTACCCCTTCCTCGGCGAGCGGTGGACGACGGCCGTATGGAGTGCATGGTGGTGACTCTCCCTGTTGTGAAGGAACTTGGCGCTTCGGCCCGGTACCGGCACCCAACTCGGTGCGTATCTGCGCCGGTTCTCCGGACTTCCGGGACGGGACCACACACTATGCGTTCGCTGTAGGTGACTTCCGACGGAACCGCAACGGTTACGTCACGGCAAGGATCTTGGAGCAACCCGTAACCACGCGGCCGGTCGGCTGTTGGTAGCCGTGGGGGACCGCTGCCTGCGCCCGTCCCCGTCGAGCAACTCGCTTCTGGACAGCGGGAGGACAGCGAGCCGTGGCCGTGACCGAGTCGGAGGCCGACAGCACCCACCGGGGAACTCCGCCCGTGCACGAGGGGATTCTCAGGCGCCAGTCGGCGCGCGAGTCCGCCGCGCGTACCTATGCCCGGGCCCTGCCCATCGTGCCCGTGCGGGCGCGTGGCCTCACCATCGAGGGCGCGGACGGCCGTCGATACCTCGACTGTCTCTCCGGCGCCGGGGCGCTGGCCCTCGGGCACAACCACCCCGTGGTGCTCGAGGCGATCCGCAAGGTCCTCGACTCCGGTGCGCCCCTCTCCGTGCTGGACCTGGCGACCCCGGTGAAGGACGCCTTCACCACCGAGCTGTTCCGCACCCTGCCGGCCGGGTTCGCCGACCGGGCCCGCGTGCAGTTCTGCGGCCCGGCCGGAACGGACGCCGTCGAGGCCGCCCTCAAACTGGTCCGGGCGGCGACGGGGCGCAGCGGCATCCTCGCCTTCACCGGCGCCTACCACGGCATGACCGCGGGCGCCCTGGCCGCGTCCGGCGGCGCCCCCGACCTCCAGGTGGGCCGCCTGCCCTATCCGCAGGACTATCGCTGCCCCTTCGGCGTCGGGGGCCCGCGCGGCGCCGAACTCGCCGCCCGCTGGACCGAGTCGGTCCTCGACGACCCCAAGTCGGGCGTGCCCCGGCCGGCCGGGATGATCCTCGAACCCGTCCAGGGCGAGGGCGGGGTGATCCCGGCACCGGACGACTGGCTGCGCCGGATGCGCCGGGTCACCGCCGACCGGTCGATCCCCCTGATCGCGGACGAGGTACAGACCGGCGTCGGCCGCACCGGCGCCTTCTGGGCCATCGACCACAGCGGGATCACCCCCGACGTGATGGTCCTGTCCAAGGCCATCGGCGGCAGTCTCCCGCTGGCCGTCATCGTCTACCGCGACGAACTCGACGTCTGGCAGCCCGGCGCCCACGCGGGCACCTTCCGGGGCAACCAGCTCGCCATGGCCGCGGGCACCGCCACCCTCGCTTACGTCCGCGAGAACGGCCTCGCCGAACGAGCCGCCATCCTCGGCACCCGCATGCTGACCCAGCTCCGGCAGCTGCAGGACGAGTTCGCCTGTGTGGGAGACGTGCGGGGGCGTGGGCTGATGATCGGGGTCGAGCTGGTCGACCCGGTGAGCGCGTCCGTCCCGGAAGCGCGCGGCTCCGAGGCGGACGGCTGGGACTCCGCCACGACGCCTCACCCCGCCGATCCCGAACTCGCCGCCGCCGTCCAGCGCGAGTGCCTCGACCGGGGGCTGATCGTGGAACTCGGCGGCCGCCACAACAGTGTCGTCCGGCTTCTCCCGCCGCTGACCATCAGCGACGAGCAGGCGTCGGCCGTACTGGACCGCCTCGCCGACGCGGTGACCGCCGCGAACCGCGACCACCAGCGCACGGGCTAGCTCCCGCCAGGCCACCCCACCGCCGACGCGCACCATCCGCGCGCGTCGGCGGAGAGCCGCGAACCCACCTCCCGGCATCGCCACACCGCCGCACCACGGCCGACACCGGAACCGTGCCAGGCGCGCGTCGGCACCCCCTCCTCTCGTCACCGCCCCGCCTCTCATCCGCCCTGCGGAATCCCTCCGCGACCGAACCCGCACCCGCATCACCCCCGAGGAACTGTCATGAACGCCACCCCCGCACCCGACGGCCGTTCCGAGACCCCCGACGAACCGGCTGAGCCGGGCAGCACCCCCGTACCGCTCGCCGACGCGGTGCCGCACCAGAAACGGCGCACACCGGTTGCCGGAGGGCCCGAAGCGCTCGACGCCGATCCGCTGGAGGCCCCCGACCCGCACACCGCGGCCCAGGCGGCGGCGGTGGAAAACCTCCTGCGCTGCTGGGTGCGCGAGACCGGCCTCGACGCCCCGGACAACGGCACCCTGCGCATCCCGCTCCCGGCCAGCGGCACCGCCCTCGTCACCCCCGTCCGGCACTGGTCCCCGACCGGCTGGCACCGCTTCGGGCCGCCCCGGCTCGCCGGCGCCCCCGAGCACGCCCCCTCCGTCGACGCCGTCACCCTCGCCGCCCTCCTCACCCGCGAGAGCCCCGGCCGGACGGACGCCGTGGAACCCCAGGGCACCGCCCCGGCGGACGGCGCCGACCTCGTCGCCCGTGTCGCCGACTCACAACGCCGCACCGCCACCTTCCTGAGCGACCGCCGCGCCCACCCCGAGGAGAGCCCCGACCTCTTCCTCAGCGCCGAACAGGCCCTCCTCCTCGGCCACCCCCTGCACCCCACCCCGAAGAGCCGCGAGGAACTCACCGACGCCGAAGCCCGGCAGTACGCGCCGGAACTCCGCGGCTCCTTCCCCCTGCACTGGATGGCCGTCGCCCCCTCCCTGCTCGCCTCCGAGTCGGCCTGGACCGAACGCGGCCGTCCCCTCCCCGCAGCCCAGCTCCTCCGCCGGCTCGCCGGAACCGACCTGCCCCTGCCCGACGGCTACAGCGCCCTCCCCCTGCACCCCTGGCAGGCCCGCGACGTGCGGCACCGCCCGCCGGTCGCCGCCCTGCTGAACTCCGGCCTCCTCCGCGACCTCGGCCCCCTCGGTTCGCCCTGGCACCCCACCTCCTCCGTACGGACCGTCCACCGCTCGGGCTCCCCGGCGATGCTCAAGCTGTCGCTCGGCCTGCGCATCACCAACTCCCGCCGGGAGAACCTGCGCAAGGAACTCCACCGGGGCGTCGAGGTGCACCGTCTGCTGCGCGCCGGGCTGGCGAAGCAGTGGCAGGCCGCCCACCCCGGCTTCGACATCGTCCGCGACCCCGCCTGGCTCGCCGTCGACGCTCCGGACGGACTGCCCGTGCCCGGCCTCGACGTGATGATCAGGCACAACCCCTTCGCCCCCACCGACGACATCGGCTGCGTCGCCGGACTCGTCTCCCCACGCCCGGACCTCGAGCCGAGTTTGACGACAGGCTCCTGGGGACTCCGCTCCCGCCTGGCCCGGCTCGTCGCGCGGCTCGCCGCCCGCACCGGCCGTCCGGTGGGCGCGGTCGCCGCCGAGTGGTTCCTGCGCTACCTCGAACAGGTCGTCCGGCCCGTGCTCTGGCTCGACGGCGAGGCGGGGATCGCGCTGGAGGCGCACCAGCAGAACACCCTGCTCCGCCTCGACCAGGACGGCTGGCCGGCCGGCGGCCGCTACCGCGACAACCAGGGCTACTACTTCCGCGAGTCCCGCCGGGGCGAACTCGACGCCCGGCTGCCGGGCATCGGAGAGCGCAGCGACACCTTCGTCTCCGACGCGGTCACCGACGAACGCTTCGCCTACTACCTCGCCATCAACAACGTGTTCGGCCTCATCGGTGCCTTCGGCTCCCAGCGCCTGGCCGACGAACACCTCCTCCTCGCCGCGTTCCGCCGCTTCCTCACCGCCGCCGCCTCCGGCCCCGCCGCCGTGCGCAGCTCCCTGCCGGGCAACCTGCTCGACTCACCCGTACTGCGCTGCAAGGCCAACCTGCTGACCCGGCTGCACGGCCTGGACGAACTCGTCGGACCCGTCGACACCCAGTCCGTCTACGTGACCATCGCCAACCCCCTTCATTCCTGAACCTCTTCGTCCACCCGCCCCCATGAGAGGAGCGCACGTGTCCCTCACCGACACCGGCGCCGCCGAAGCCCTTCCCGTCCCGGTCGCCCCCGACTGCCCGGACAGCGCCGACACCGGGGCGAGCGCGCTCCTCTGGGACAGTGAAGAGACGCTGGACCTGCGCCTGCCCGCCGAATTCACCGCTCTGCGAGCCGCGTTGCCCGACCAGGTGACCTCACCCCGCGACGGAGACCTGCTGGACGGCATCCACACCTGGGGCCCAACCCCCACTCCTGTGGGCACCTTTGAACTGGTCCCCGTCCGCCTGGACCGCGACCTCCCCCTCATCCATGGCTGGATGAACGACCACGTGGTCGCCGAGTTCTGGGAGCTGGCCGGCCCACAGGACCGGACCGAGCGCCACCTCCGCGCGCGACTCGACGGCGACGGACGCAGCGTGCCCTGCCTGGGCGTGCTCGACGGCATCGCCCTGAGCTACTGGGAGATCTACCGGGCCGACCTCGACCCGCTGGCCCGTTTCTACCGGACGCGCCCGCACGACACGGGTATCCACCTGCTGATCGGAGACGGCGCGCACCGGGGACGAGGGCTCGGCTCCGTCCTGCTCACGGCCGTGGCCGAGCTGGTCATGGAACGCCGCCGCACCTGCACACGCGTCGTCGCGGAACCTGACATTCGCAACACCCCCTCGGTGACCGCTTTCCGCAAGGCCGGGTTCCGGTGCCGGGCCGAGGTCGATCTGCCCGGCAAGCGGGCCGCCCTCATGATCCGGGACCGGGTCCGGCATGAACCCTGGTAGCACCGCGTGATCGGGTGCTCACCTGTTGTACGTGCGGCGGTTCCGCCGAGTTCCCGCTTTCACGGAGAAAAGTTCAGGAGTTCGGAAGTGTTCGTATCCCGCTCCGCCCGCCCCGGCGAGCGGGCACGATTGTCAGTGCGGGGCCGTAGGGTGGTCGGGCTATGACGAAGCCCTCACTCCCCGAACTCCTCCACGCCGCCGTCTCCGCCGTCGGCGGCACGGAGCGCCCCGGCCAGGTGACCATGGCCGAAGCGGTCGCCGAGGCGATCGACGACACCTCCCATCTGCTGGTGCAGGCCGGTACCGGCACCGGTAAGTCGCTCGGTTATCTCGTGCCCGCCCTCGCGCACGGGGAGCGGGTCGTCGTCGCCACCGCCACGCTCGCGCTCCAGCGCCAGCTCGTGGAGCGCGACCTGCCGCGCACGGTCGACGCCCTGCACCCGTTGCTGCGGCGCCGGCCGGAGTTCGCCATGCTCAAGGGCCGCTCCAACTATCTGTGTCTGCACCGGCTGCACGAGGGCATGCCGCAGGACGAGGAGGACGGGCTCTTCGACCAGTTCGAGGCGGCCGCCCCCACCAGCAAGCTGGGCCAGGACCTGCTCCGGCTGCGCGACTGGTCCGACGAGACGGAGAACGGCGACCGGGACGACCTCACGCCGGGCGTCTCCGACCGGGCCTGGGCCCAGGTGTCGGTGTCGTCGCGCGAGTGCCTCGGCGCCTCGAAGTGCGCGTACGGGGCCGAGTGCTTCGCGGAGATGGCCCGTGAGCGCGCCAAGCTCGCGGACGTCGTGGTGACCAACCACGCGTTGCTGGCGATCGACGCCATCGAGGGCGCCCCGGTGCTGCCGCAGCACGAGGTGCTGATCGTGGACGAGGCGCACGAACTCGTCTCCCGGGTCACCGGCGCCGCCACCGGCGAACTCACCCCCGGCCAGGTCAACCGGGCGGTCCGCCGCTCGGCCAAGCTCGTCAACGAGAAGGCCGCCGACCAGCTCCAGACCGCCGCGGAGGGCTTCGAGCGGCTGATGGAGCTGGCCCTGCCGGGCCGCCTGGAGGAGATCCCGGAGGACCTCGGCTACGCCCTGGCCGCCCTGCGCGACGCGGCCCGCACGGTGATCACCGCGCTCGGCACCACGCGCGACAAGTCCGTCCAGGACGAGGACGCCGTCCGCAAGCAGGCGGTGGCCTCCGTGGAGACGGTGTACGCCGTCGCCGAGCGGGTGCTGAACGGCTCGGAGTGGGACGTCGTCTGGTACGAGCGCCACGACCGGTTCGGCGCCTCCCTGCGGGTCGCGCCGATGTCGGTCTCCGGGCTGCTCCGCGAGAAGCTCTTCACCGACCGCAGCGTCGTCCTCACCTCGGCGACCCTGAAGCTCGGCGGCGACTTCAACGGTGTCGGCGCCTCACTGGGCCTGGCTCCGGAGGGCACCGAGGGCGACGACCTGCCGCAGTGGAAGGGCATCGACGTCGGTTCGCCCTTCGACTACCGCAAGCAGGGCATCCTCTACATCGCCAAGCACCTGGCCCGCCCCGCTCGGGACGGCGACCGCGGCGACATGCTGGACGAGCTGACCGAGCTGATCCAGGCCGCCGGCGGCCGCACGCTCGGCCTGTTCTCCTCCATGCGGGCCGCCCAGCTCGCGGCGGAGGAACTGCGGGTGCGCATCCCCGAGTTCCCCATCCTGCTCCAGGGCGAGGAGACGCTCGGCGAGCTGATCAAGAACTTCGCGGCCGACCCCCGTACCTGCCTCTTCGGCACGCTGTCGCTGTGGCAGGGCGTGGATGTGCCGGGGCCCAGTTGTCAGCTCGTGGTCATGGACAAGATCCCGTTCCCGCGTCCCGACGATCCGCTGATGAGCGCTCGCCAGAAGGCGGTGGAGGACGCGGGGGGCAACGGTTTCATGGCGGTCGCGGCCACCCACGCCGCGCTGCTCATGGCGCAGGGCGCGGGCCGGCTCGTCCGGGCGTCCGGGGACCGTGGCGTGGTCGCGGTCCTGGACCAGCGGCTGGCGACCGCCCGCTACGGGTCGTACCTGAAGGCGTCGCTGCCCGACTTCTGGACCACGACCGACCGCAACCAGGTGCGCAAGTCGCTCGCGGCGATCGACGCGATGGCCAGGCAGGCCGAGGAGGAGTGAGCCGGAGGCGGAGTTGGGGGTGCGCCGGCGTACAGGCCCACTCCCGCCGCTGACGGCAATGGCAGGGCCCCGGAACCGGCGCAGGGGTTCCGGGGCCCGGTGCAGGGGGACGAGCCGGGGGGCTTGTCCGGTGCGGGCGTCACACGCGGCGGAGCACCGCGACGACCTTGCCGAGGATGGTGGCGTCGTCGCCGGGGATGGGCTCATAGGCCGCGTTGTGCGGGAGGAGCCAGACATGGCCGTCCTCGCGCTTGAAGCGCTTGACCGTGGCCTCGCCGTCCAGCATGGCGGCCACGATGTCGCCGTTCTCAGCGACGGGCTGGCGGCGGACCGTGACCCAGTCGCCGTCGCAGATCGCGGCTTCGATCATGGAGTCGCCGACGACCTTGAGGACGAACAGCTCACCGTCGCCGACGAGCTGCCGGGGGAGGGGGAAGACGTCCTCGACGGACTCCTCGGCGAGGATCGGCCCACCGGCCGCGATGCGGCCCACCAGCGGGACGTACGACGCGGCGGGCTTGCCGGCCGTGTCCGTGGGCTGCACGCTGACCGCCTGGTCGGAGCCACGCACCTCGTAGGCGCGGGGCCGGTGCGGGTCGCGGCGCAGGAAGCCCTTGCGCTCCAGCGCCATGAGCTGGTGCGCGACCGAGGAGGTGCTGGAGAGGCCGACGGCCTGGCCGATCTCCCGCATGGACGGCGGGTAGCCACGACGCTGCACGGAGTCACGGATGACCTCGATCACCCGGCGCTGTCGGTCGGTGAGCCCCGAGCTGTCCGCGCGGATGCCTGGAGGTCGGCCCGGCAGGGAGCGCTTGTGGCCCTCGGGCGCGGCTTCGTTCATCGCGTGCACCGGCTCCACCCGGCCCTGGGAGCGGTCCTGGGCGGTGATGGCGGCACTGTCTGCGGTCGTGGTCACGTCGGCCCCTCTCGATGGTCTCCCTGCTGCACAACGGTAGTGGCTTTCGAAAGGTTGCGCCAAACACACGTTCGAGTGAAAAAGTGCGATTCACCTGACGCGATCAAGTGTCCGGGTGTATGGCTTGCGCGACGTCCGGCGGGCAAAAGTGCTCATTGTGTACTCTTCACCGCCGGGGCGAATGGCCTCGCGGTCGTCGCCAGTGTGCCATTCGAACGGTGACCGACCGGTGGCCGGGTCCACCTGCGGTGTGATCCCCGCCGTAATTCCCCGAGGGCTCCGCGCGGTGTTCACGGTATCCCCGTGGGCGCGCGCGGCCGTGCGGAATGCTCTTGCGTGTCGCCCCGGCGCCCGCTCGGGCCGCTCCGGGCGGCTCTGTCCACAGCGACACGCGCGGCGCCGCGAAATCCGGCCCATCCCTACATCTAGTGGTGAGACGGCTACAGGCCCCCACAAGTTGTGGTTGATCTTCGACCCCGGGTCTTCCGGGCCTCTTCGATCGCCTATGCTTAGGGCTGCTTCGTGAGGCCCCTGAGGTCCGGCGAGGCCATCGAGTCTGCTGTGAGGAGGGTTGGAGATCATGCACTGCCCCTTCTGCAGGCACCCCGACAGCCGGGTGGTCGACAGTCGTACGACCGACGACGGCACGTCCATCCGCAGGCGCCGCCAGTGCCCCGACTGCTCCCGTCGATTCACGACCGTGGAGACGTGTTCGCTCATGGTGGTGAAGCGGTCGGGCGTCACCGAGCCGTTCAGCCGCACCAAGGTGATCAACGGTGTGCGCAAGGCGTGCCAGGGACGTCCCGTCACCGAGGACGCGCTCGCCCAGCTCGGCCAGCGGGTCGAGGAGGCGGTGCGCGCCACCGGGAGTGCCGAGCTGACCACCCACGACGTGGGGCTGGCCATACTCGGCCCGTTGCAGGAGCTCGACCTCGTCGCCTATCTGCGGTTCGCCTCGGTCTACCGGGCGTTCAACTCGCTGGAGGACTTCGAGGCCGCCATCGCCGAACTGCGCGAAGCGGCGCCGGACCCCGCCGCGGACGACGGACACGTCGAGGACGCGGCCTCGGGGAGCCAGGAAGACCAGAGCGGGACGGGACGGACCACCCAGGTCCCCGTGTCCGCACGCGCCGCCGACTGACCGGCCGGCGCACCGAAGACCTGTCGCGGGTCGTAGCTGAGGGTGCCCGCGACACCAGACAGACCACGTGCCCTGGGAACATCGGGGCATTTCAGGGCGTTTTCGCCCGTACATGGGAGGCGGCATGACAGAGACGGCGAGCGGTCCGGCACGAGGTTCCCGCACCAAGGGCACCAAGGCCGGCAAGGGGCTGCGCGTCGAGCGCATCCACACCACCCCCGGCGTGCACCCGTACGACGAGGTGGCGTGGGAGCCCCGTGACGTCGTCATGACCAACTGGCGCGACGGCTCGATCAACTTCGAGCAGCGTGGCGTCGAGTTCCCCGACTTCTGGTCGGTGAACGCGGTCAACATCGTCACCAGCAAGTACTTCCGGGGCGCCGTGGGCACCCCGCAGCGCGAGACCGGGCTCAAGCAGCTCATCGACCGCATCGTGAAGACGTACCGCAAGGCCGGCGAGGACCACTCCTACTTCGCCTCGCCCGCCGATGCCGAGATCTTCGAGCACGAGCTGGCCTACGCCCTGCTGCACCAGATCTTCAGCTTCAACAGCCCGGTCTGGTTCAACGTCGGCACGCCGCAGCCCCAGCAGGTCTCCGCCTGCTTCATCCTGTCCGTCGACGACTCCATGGAGTCGATCCTCGACTGGTACAAGGAAGAGGGCATGATCTTCAAGGGCGGTTCGGGCGCCGGTCTGAACCTGTCCCGCATCCGCTCCTCCAAGGAACTGCTCTCCTCGGGCGGCAACGCCTCGGGTCCCGTCTCCTTCATGCGGGGCGCCGACGCCTCCGCCGGAACCATCAAGTCCGGTGGCGCCACCCGCCGCGCGGCCAAGATGGTCGTCCTCGACGTCGATCACCCCGACATCGAGGACTTCATCCAGACGAAGGTCAGCGAGGAAGAGAAGATCCGCGTGCTGCGCGACGCGGGCTTCGACATGGACCTGGGCGGCGACGACATCACGTCCGTCCAGTACCAGAACGCCAACAACTCGGTCCGCGTGAACGACGAGTTCATGCGCGCGGTCGAGAACGGCACCGACTTCGGCCTGCGGGCCCGGATGACCGGTGAGGTCATCGAGGAGGTCGACGCCAAGGCGCTCTTCCGCAAGATCGCCGAGGCGGCCTGGGCCTGCGCCGATCCGGGCATCCAGTACGACGACATGATCAACAGCTGGCACACCTGCCCCGAGTCCGGCCGCATCACCGCGTCGAACCCGTGCAGCGAGTACATGCACCTGGACAACACGTCCTGCAACCTCGCCTCGCTGAACCTGATGAAGTTCCTGAAGGACGACGGCAAGGGCAACCAGTCCTTCGAGACCGAGCGCTTCCAGAAGGTCGTCGAGCTGGTCATCACCGCGATGGACATCTCCATCTGCTTCGCGGACTTCCCGACCCAGAAGATCGGCGAGAACACCCGCGCCTTCCGCCAGCTCGGCATCGGCTACGCCAACCTCGGCGCCCTGCTGATGGCGACCGGCCACGCGTACGACTCCGACGGCGGCCGCGCCCTCGCCGGTGCCATCACCTCCCTGATGACCGGCACCGCCTACCGCCGCTCCGCCGAACTGGCCGCGGTCGTCGGCCCGTACGACGGCTACGCCCGCAACGCCGACGCCCACAAGCGCGTCATGAAGCAGCACGCCGACGCCAACGCCGTGGCCGTCCACACGGACGACCTGGACAACCCGGTGTGGGCCGCCGCCACCGAGGCATGGCAGGATGTGGTGCGCCTGGGCGAGAAGAACGGTTTCCGTAACTCGCAGGCGTCCGTGCTTGCCCCGACCGGCACCATCGGTCTGGCGATGTCCTGCGACACCACCGGTGTCGAGCCGGACCTCGCGCTGGTGAAGTTCAAGAAGCTCGTCGGCGGCGGCTCGATGCAGATCGTCAACGGCACCGTGCCGCAGGCCCTGCGCCGCCTGGGCTACCAGGAGGAGCAGATCGAGGCGATCGTCGCCCACATCGCCGAGAACGGCAATGTGATCGACGCCCCCGGTCTCAAGCCCGAGCACTACGAGGTGTTCGACTGCGCCATGGGCGAGCGGGCCATCTCCCCGATGGGCCACGTCCGCATGATGGCCGCGATCCAGCCCTGGATCTCCGGCGCCATCTCCAAGACGGTCAACATGCCGGAGACGGCGACCGTCGAGGAGGTCGAGGAGATCTACTTCGAGGCGTGGAAGCTGGGCGTCAAGGCGCTCGCCATCTACCGCGACAACTGCAAGGTCGGCCAGCCGCTCTCCGCCAAGAAGAAGGAGGAGCAGAAGGCCGAGGTCACCGAGAAGGCCGAGGCGACCATCCGCGAGGCCGTGGAGAAGGTGGTCGAGTACCGTCCGGTCCGCAAGCGTCTGCCCAAGGGCCGTCCCGGCATCACCACGTCCTTCACGGTCGGCGGCGCCGAGGGCTACATGACCGCCAACTCCTACCCGGACGACGGTCTCGGCGAGGTCTTCCTGAAGATGTCCAAGCAGGGCTCGACGCTCGCGGGCATGATGGACGCCTTCTCCATCGCCGTGTCGGTGGGCCTCCAGTACGGCGTGCCGCTGGAGACCTACGTCTCGAAGTTCACCAACATGCGCTTCGAGCCGGCCGGTATGACGGACGACCCGGACGTGCGCATGGCGCAGTCGATCGTCGACTACATCTTCCGTCGCCTGGCGCTGGACTTCCTGCCCTTCGAGACCCGCTCCGCGCTCGGCATCCACTCCGCCGAGGAGCGTCAGCGTCACCTGGAGACCGGTTCGTACGAGCCGTCCCTCGAGGAGGACGAGGTCGACGTCGAGGGTCTGGCCCAGTCCGCCCCGCGTCACACCGAGCCGACGGCCGTGGCCACTCCGAAGGCCGAGTCGGAGGCCGCCAAGCCGGCCCCCAGGCAGGCTCACACCAGCGCCGAGCTGGTCGAGATGCAGCTCGGCATCCAGGCCGACGCCCCGCTCTGCTTCTCCTGCGGTACCAAGATGCAGCGCGCCGGCTCCTGCTACATCTGTGAGGGCTGCGGCTCGACCAGCGGTTGCAGCTGATCAACGGCTGAGCCCGTGACACGGGCCCGGTGAAGGGGCGTCGGCCAGTGGGCCGGCGCCCCTTTCGTCGTCAGCGGCGCACGGGACGGCCGAGGACGCGTACACACCGGCCGGGGCGTTGAAATGCTCAAGTACGACGCTTGGAGCCCATCACCCGGGTAAAGGTCCCCGGGTCCTCGTCGAAGCCGTGGACGCCCGCGTGGAAGGCCCACTCGCCGGAGGCGTCGCGGGTGAACTCGGCGACCACGGCTGCCGTGGCGTCCCGGGCCGTGGTGAAGTCGGCTTCGAAGAGGGTCGTGTAGCCCTCCGCGACGCGGACCGCGGGGTTCAGGACCGAGGCGAACGTGGTGCGGTTCTGGCTCTGCTGGATGACGACGCCGACCACCACGCGCGCGTAGCGGGCGTCCAGGCGGCCGAGTTCGAGCTTCATGACCTCGTCCCAGCCGAACCCCTTGCCGTCGGGGCTGTCCCGGTTGAGGAAGATCGTGCCGTCCGGGGAGCGGCTGTCGAAGTGCACCAGATAGGCCGGTTCCCCGTACGCGTCCGCCGCCGTGAATGTCGCGGCGACGACGTCCAGGTCGGAGGGCGGCCGCCCCGCCGGACTGGGGTCCCACTTGAGCGCGACCTCGACCTCGCGGATTCCCTTGCTGACCCCGGTCACCAGGCCTCCCCTTCCCCCTGAAGCGCCATCATCCCCAACTCCCTTGTCGCTGGGACTTCTTCCCATCGTGTCACGCATACGGCACCGGTGCGCGGGCGAACTCCGCCAGAGCGTGACCGACGCCACGCCCGGTGGCCTTACGATGGCGCGGTGCTGGTCAAGTGGACTCGCTGCACCGTAGTGGACCGTCGCGGGTTCGAGCGCGGGCAGCGGAAATGGGCGGGGCTTCTGGGGGAGCCGGGGTTTCGGGGACAGGGCGGAGGCTGGAGCCGGCACCGGCCGGGAGTGGCGCACACATTCGCCTTCTGGGAGAGCCGCGCCTTCTACGACTCCTTCATGGCCCGCTCGCACGACCGGCTGGCCGCGTCCCAGTCCGGCACGTTCAAGGACTCCCAGGCCAAGCTGTTCGAGTACCGCTTCGACGTGAAGACCGGCTTCGAGCCCCGGTTCACCGACGCCGACCTGGTCCGGGTGGCCCTGTGCCGGGTCCACGAGGAGCGCGTCGAGCACTTCACGCTGATGCAGGAAAAGGTCTGGAACCCGGCGATGGCCGGCTCTCCCGGCATGATCCGGGGCATGTTCGGCGAGTCGGCCGAACACGACTTCCTGGTGCTGTCGATGTGGCGCGCGGCGGCCGAACACGGAAAGTACCGCACCGAACGCGTGGAGCGGCTGGCCCTGCGCGCCCAGACCGAGGCCGACATCGCCTCCCTCACCGGCGACATCGTGGAACTGGAGCCCTCCTGGACGGTCTGAGCCGGGCGAGCGGTGTGACCTACACCGTATGAGGGCCGTACGAGTGCACGGCCCCGCCCCGCTCCCCGTAGGGTTTCCGACATGGCACGACCACGGCGCATCGTCCTTGTCCGGCACGGGGAGTCAGTGGGCAACGTCGATGACTCCGTGTACGAGCGCGAGCCCGACCACGCCCTCGCGCTCACCGACCGCGGCCGGGAGCAGGCGGAGGAGACCGGCAGGCACCTGCGGGAGATCTTCGGGGACGAACGCGTGAGCGTCTACGTCTCCCCGTACCGCCGCACCCACGAGACCCTGGACGCCTTCCGGCTCGACCCGGACCTCATACGCGTGCGCGAGGAGCCCCGGCTGCGCGAGCAGGACTGGGGAAACTGGCAGGAACGCGAGGACGTGAAGCTGCAGAAGGCGTACCGGGACGCGTACGGGCACTTCTTCTTCCGCTTCCCGCAGGGCGAGTCCGGCGCCGACGTGTACGACCGGGTCGGCGGCTTCCTGGAGAGCCTGTTCCGCAGCTTCGAGGAGCCCGACCACCCGCCGAACGTCCTCCTGGTGACGCACGGCCTGGCCATGCGGCTGTTCTGCATGCGGTGGTTCCACTGGACGGTGGCCGACTTCGAGTCCCTGTCGAATCCGGGGAACGCCGAGGTGCGCATGCTCGTTCTCGGGGAGGACGGCAAGTACGCCCTGGACAAGCCCTTCGAGCGCTGGCGGGACCCGGTCCCGCACTGGATCCACGGATAGGCTGGCGGGAAGATGATCCCTGAATCCTCCTCCCTCCCCTCCGGGCGCCTGGAGCGCGCCCTGGCCAGTCTGCGCGGCCTCTCGGTGGGTGACGCGCTCGGCTCCCAGTTCTTCGTCCCGGCCAACCACCCGCTGCTCAAGCGGCGCGAGCTGCCCGCCGGGCCCTGGCAGTGGACCGACGACACGGAGATGGCCTGCTCCGTCGTCTCGGTCCTGGCCGCGCACCAGATGGTCCACCAGGACGAACTGGCCCGGTCCTTCGCCGATCACCACGACTTCGACCGGGGCTACGGTCCCGCCGTGAACCGCCTCCTTCGGCTCGTCCGCGAAGGCGCCGACTGGCGTGAACTCGCCGCCCAGCTCTTCGACGGCCGGGGCTCATGGGGCAACGGCGCCGCGATGCGCATCGCGCCCCTGGGCGCCTGGTACGCCGACGACCCCGAGCAGGCGACCCACCAGGCCGAGATCTCCGCCTACATCACCCACCAGCACCGCGAGGCGGTGGCCGGTGCCATGGCCGTGGCCGCCGCCGCATCGCTGGCAGCCGCTGCGGGCGGCCCGCCGGCTCCCGAGGCCCTGCTGGACGGCGTGATCGCCCTGGTGCCCCGGAGCGCCGTGGGCGCCGGTCTGCGCCGCGCGCGGGACATGCTCGACTACGGGGACGCGGCCACCGTGGCGGCCGTCCTCGGCTGCGGGCGCCGGACCAGCGCGCACGACACCGTCCCGTTCGCCCTGTGGTCGGCCGCGCGGGCTCTCGGCGACTTCGAGCACGCCTTCTGGACGACCGCACAGGTCGGCGGCGACGTGGACACGACGTGCGCGATCGTCGGCGGCGTCCTGGCCGCCGGCGAGGCGGGCTCGCCGCCCGCGGAATGGCTGGAACGGACCGAGTCGCTGCCGGAGTGGGTGCCGGACCGCGGGTGACGCGCGGGTCGCCGCTGTGATGTTTCCGGCTAGGAGGGGCCGGGGTGTCGGGGCGGCGGTGGGGCGGCGTAGTCTGAGTCCGCCATGCCGTACGAACCACCCACTCATACCGTCGAGCGCTCCCTTCGCGCCACGACCGGGGCGAAGGTCATCGCCGGCGTCGACGAAGTGGGGCGGGGCGCCTGGGCCGGACCCGTCACCGTCTGCGCGGCGGTCACCGGACTGCGCCGCCCGCCCGAAGGGCTCACCGATTCCAAGCTCCTGACGGTCAAGCGCCGTGCGGAGCTGGACGGGATACTGCGGTCCTGGGTGACGGCCTTCGCCCTCGGTCACGCCTCTCCGGAGGAGATCGACGACCTGGGCATGACCGCCGCCCTGCGGCTGGCCGCCGTCCGCGCCCTGGAAGCCCTCCCGGTCCGGCCCGAGGCCGTCATCCTCGACGGCAAGCACGACTACCTCGGTGCCCCCTGGCGGGTGCGCACGGTGATCAAGGGTGACCAGTCCTGTGTGGCCGTCGCGGCGGCCTCGGTGATCGCCAAGGTGTACCGCGACAAAATGATGGCCGAACTCGGTGCCGGCCATGCAGACTTCGGATTCGCGGACAACGCCGGGTATCCGTCGCCGGTGCACAAGGCCGCACTGGAGGAGCGGGGCCCCACCCCGTACCACCGTCTGTCGTGGGCGTATCTTGATGCGCTGCCCCGGTGGCGGCACCTCAAGAAGGTCCGCAGCCTCGTGGACGGCGGCGTTCCGGTGATCGAGGGCCAGCTCGGCTTCGATTTCTGACGCTTCCGCCCGCCGCCGATGTGCCACCCGGCCAGCGGCGTCGTACCAACGTTTGATAAAAATCAGCTCATGCCTCTCCTTCCCGAGGAGCCTCAGATTCACGAGAGTGCCCAGGGTCCCGTCGCGACTCCGGCCAGCAGCCGCGTCGCACCGACCCCTCGTCCCGTACCCGGCCCCCGCCCCGCGGCTCCGGCCCGCCCCGGCCGGCCCGG
>NZ_WWKH01000354.1:0-13522 GCF_009865595.1 Streptomyces sp. SID1328
TTTCGGCGCCGCGCGCCGGCCCCGGCCACGCCGGACCCCGTCGGCGCCGTCGGCGGCACCCGTGGCGTCATCGGCGTCCGCCCCCCGCCCTGCCTCGGTCACGACAGGTCTCCCTCCCCACTCGGCCTTGCTCGCGCGGGCAGACGGACCGGCCGGAATCGGTGACCATCAGGTGGCACCGATGGCCAATTTGTTACCCCCTGGCCCCGTGTCTGCCCGCGAGCTTCACAAATTATCAGCTAATACTTTCGAAACCTGGAGACCAGGGTCGGTCATGGGTCACACCCGGCCGGGCAGGTGATCGCCGCCGGTCACCCACCTGGTCAACTCCCGTGCCCCACATGCAGAATGACGACCACCACTAGATGATCGTCTGTGTTCGCACCGGCCAGAATCATGACGGAGCCCGCCCATGACCACCGGCACCCCCGCCCCTCGGCAGATCGACACCAGCACGGCGCACCCCGCGCGGGTATACGACTGGCTGCTCGGCGGCAAGGACAACTACCCCGTGGACGAAGCGGTGGGGGAGCGGCTGCCCGCCGAGGCACGGGACGGCGCCCGGCAGAACCGTGCCTTCATGAACCGCGCCGTCGCCTGGCTCGCCGCGCAGGGCATCGACCAGTTCCTCGACATCGGCACCGGCATCCCGACCGAGCCGAACCTGCACCAGATCGTCCAGCGGATCGTGCCGACCGCGCGGATCGTCTACACCGACAACGACCCGATCGTGCTGCGGCACGCGGAGGCGCTGCTCGTCGGCCGCCCCGAGGGCGCCACCCAGTACGTGGAGGCCGACGTCCGCGACCCGGCCGCCATCATCAAGAACGCCCGCCAGACGCTCGACTTCGACCGGCCCATCGCCCTGTCCCTGATCGCCCTGATGCACTTCATCAACGACGACCAGGACCCGTACGGGCTCGTCTCCAACCTTCTCGCCAACCTCCCCTCGGGCAGCTACCTGGTCCTCTCCCACGCCTCCTCCGACATCTTCCCGGAGCTGTCGGCTCAGGTCACCGCCGAGTACGCCAAGGGCGGCATCCGGCTCGGCTTCCGCGACCGCGCGGGCGTCGAGCGCTTCTTCGAGGGCCTGGAACTGGTCGAGCCCGGCCTGGTCACGGCCACCGAGTGGTTCAAGGACGGCGAGGTTCCGGCGGCCGAGAAGAGCGGGATCTACGCGGGGGTGGCGCGCCTGCCCTAGGGCGCGCCAGGCCTCGCGTGCCAGGCCGGACTTTGCGGACGCGTCCGAGCAGTCCCGCTGTGTGCCGGGCCGTCAGGCGGGCCCGCGGCGTGGGTCCGTGTGACACGGCTGCGGGCCTGTCCAGCGGGGTGGTGGAGGGGGGCGCTCGGGGCGCGCGACGGTGAGCCCTGTACGCGCCCCTCCGGAGGCGGCGAGAATAACTCCGGCCGCGGAGGCGGCCGTTCGCCGGACCCCGAGGAAAGGCAGGTTGGCCACCGTGCTGCTGCGTCTGCCCACGTCCATGTCCGAAGCGCGGGACCACCTGGCCCAGGGAGCCGTGCCCGTGGGCGGCGCCACCCTGGTCTGGGCCACCTGGCAGCGCGACGGGTTCCCGGCCCAGGCCGTGTCACTGCGCGAACTGCCCGAGGCCAACGTCCTCGGCCCGGAGGAGCTGGGCGGCGCCGTCGTCCTCAACCGCGTCGACGACCGCGTACCCGAGGTGCTGCGCCGCGCGGCGGGCTCGGTCGGCACCGGCGCCGTACGCCGCGCGGCCACGGTCGGCGGCAACATCGCGGGCAGCACCCTGCGCTGCCTCCTCCCGGCGGCCCTCGTCCTGGACACCCGCGCCACGGTCCTGACCTCCACCGGGGTGTACGACACCGACCTGGCCGAGGTCGTCGCCAAGAGCCCCGTCCTGCTCAGGCTGAGCTGGCGCACCCCCGTGGCCAGCGCCTACCGCAAGCACGAGGGCGAGCCCGGCGGACCGCCGCCCCTCGTCGTCGCCTCCGCCCTGCACGCCCTGGGCGAGGGCCGATTCCGGCTCAATATCGCCGTACGCGACGGCTACGAGGTCGTCAGCGAGAGCACCGAGTGCGGCACCGACCCCGAGGAACCGCTGTCGGCACTCGGACCCACGCTCCTGAGCGACGTCCCGGCCGCCCGCACGGCGGTCCACGACCAGATCAACGGGCTGCTGGCCCGCTGAACCGGACACCGGAAAGGGGGCCACGGCTCCACACCGTGGCCCCCTTCGCCGTACGCCGCTCAGACCGCGCTGTCGCGCAGCTCCGCCAGCGCGTCCTGGGTCAACTGCCGGGGCGCCGACTCCGCTTCCACCAGCAGCACGTCACAGGGCGCGCCGTGGGCGAGGGCGGAGGTGATGCTGCCGTCCGCGAACTGGGCCAGCGGCCCGCGCGGCGAACGGCCCACCGCCACCGCCCGCGCACCCACCCGCGCCGCGTGCTCGGCCAGCACCCGCCCGGCCGCGGCATGATCGCCCACGCTGGTGAGCACCTGCCCCGACGCGGTCACCCCGTGCGCGGCCAGCCGGGCGAGATGGGCCGAGACGGCCGCCCGCGCCTCCTCGGCACCCTCCGGCTCCACGGCCTGCTCCTCCACCACGACCGTCTCCCGGACGTGCACGACCTCCAGCGGGCTGCCGGTCTCCCGCGCGAACCGCGCCGCCGCGTCCACGATGGCGGATGCCCCGCCGTGCGCGCCGACCGCCACGATGACCCGCGGCACCCCCGCCCGCACAGGCGCGCCGACCACGGTGAGCGAGGGCGTGACGACCGGCTCCTCCTCCGGCCGCTCCTCCGCCTTCCGCAGCAGCCCGTGCCCGCTGGCCAGCACCGGCACAGCCAGCACGAAGGTCGCCGCACCCAGGTAGAACGGCACACTCAGATCCGTGGCGTCGGCCAACTTGCCCGCGACGAACGGCGCGAGACCACCGCCGATGAACCGCAGGAAGCCGTACGCCGAGGACGCCACCGGACGCTCGACGGGGGAGACGAGCATGACGGCCTGCGTGGTCAGGGTGTTGTTGATGCCGATGAAGCAGCCCGAGGTGATGACCGCCACGATGACCACCGTCGGACTGCCCACCCCGGCCGCGATGACCGCCATCACGACGCCGAGGCCCAGCAGGTTGGCGTACAGCACCGGCGCCGTGCCGAAGCGGGCCTGGAGGCTCGGGGCGAAGAACACACTGAACGCGGCCACCAGCAGACCCCAGCCGGTGAACACCAGGCCCAGCTCATGGGCGCTCAGCTTCATCGGGTAGGGCGCGTAGCCCAGCATGGTGAAGAAGCCCCAGTTGTAGAGCAGCGCCATGATGCCCATCATGAGCAGACCGCGGTGGCGCAGCGCCTTCAGCGGGGCGATGGGTGACGTCGGCCGGGCGGGCTTCGGCATCGAGGGGACGAAGGCCAGCGTGGCCACCAGCGCCACGGCCATCAGCGCGGCCACCCCGAAGAACGGCCCCCGCCAGCTGATTGCCCCCAACTCCCCGCCCAGCAACGGCCCGACGGCGATGCCGAGGCCGAGCGCGGTCTCGTACAGGATGATCGCGCCGCCGAACCCGCCGCTGGCCGAGGCGACGATGACGGCGAGCGAGGTGGCGATGAAGAGGGCGTTGCCCAGACCCCAGCCGGCCCGGAAGCCGACGATGCCGTTGATCGAGTCGGTGCTGCCGGCCAGCGCCGCGAAGACCACGATGACCGCCAGGCCGACCACCAGGGTCCGCTTGGCGCCGAACCGGCTGGAGAACCAGCCGACGAACAGCATGGCGACGGCCGTCACGATCAGATAGCTGCTGAACAGCAGGGACACCTGGCTCGGTGTGGCATGCAGACTGTCGGCCAGGGCGGGCAGGATCGGGTCGACGAGCCCGATGCCCATGAACGAGATCACACAGGCGAACGCCACGGCCCAGACGGCCTTCGGCTGCCGGAACGGGCTCGCGGCCCTTTCACGCGGTGCACTCATTACCGCTTTTCTCCAGTCGTGTCGCTCTCCCCGGCCCTGCCGTGGCGGCGCCGGAGAGATCCGACGGATGGCTCAGGAACGCTCCTGTATCGCGCGGGCCAGGGCCGGCAGCGCGACCCGCACGGCCTGCCGCTCCGGCTCGGACAGCGCACCGACGAGCTGTCCCAGCGCTTCGGCCCGCTCGGCCCGGCGTTCCCGGAACACCTCCTCGCCCAGCTCGGTGACCTCCACCAGCACACCCCGCCCGTCCGTGCGGTCGGCGACCCGCCGCACCAGCCCCGCACGCTCCATGCGGGTGACGAGCTGGGTCATGTTCGGCTGGGTGGCGTTCTCCGCCCGCGCCAGCTCGGTCAGCCGCTGCGGCCCCTCGCGGCCGAGCCTCCCGAGCGCCGAGGACGCGGCGGTACTGAGCCCGCCGGCCGTGGCGCTGCGCCGCACATGACGGACGAGCTGCTCCACGGCGGTCATCAGATCCTCGGCGGAGGTCCCGCCGGAACCTCCGGCGGGACCGCTGTCCATAACCCGCTTATGCATAAGGTCATTATGCAGGTGTGTGTACGGTGAATCAAGTTTTTTCGAGAGGTGCGAGGCGGGGAGCCGAGCCCGCCGAGGAACGTGTCAGGCGGTGGCCGGGAAGAGGGTGCCGAGGTCGGTGAAGACGGCGTTGTTCAGCGCGAACGCCGACCGGCACTCCTCCACCACGCGCCGCTTCTCCAGCTCGTCCACCGGCAGCTGGTCGAGCCGCGCGCGGTACTCGCGCTTGAAGGCGGCCGGGTTGTCGATGCCCTCGAAGACGTAGAAGCGGACGCCGTCGCCCTTGCTCTCCAGCCCCAGGTCCGCTCCGCGATGCGCCGGATCACCTGACCGCCGGACAGATCGCCCAGGTAACGGGTGTAGTGGTGGGCCACATATCCGGCCGGCCAGCTCGCGGCGACCTCGCGGATGCGGGCCGCGTACCGCTCCGTCGCGGGGAGCGGGGCCACCCGGTCGCGCCAGTCCGCACCCAGGAGGTGCCGCAGGTCGCGCTCCAGTGCGGCCACCCGCCGCAACTCCGGGCGCAGGAACGGGCCCGCGACCGGATCGGCCTCCAGCGCAGTGGCGGAATCCTCCAACGCGCGATAGATGAAGAGGAGTTGCTCGGTGTACCTGACGAAGGCGTCCATGCCGAACCGGCCGCCGAGCAGATCGTTCATGAACGGCGCCTGCTCGGCCTCGGTGTGCCGGTCCTGGCCGGCGGTGCGGATGACCGAGGAGAAGGGGGGTGTCGACAAGGCTGCCTCCCTGGCAGAGCTCACGGTCACGCACACGACCGGAGGCCGCCGCGTTGCCGACCGGATGCCGGCAACATGATGAGGGTCGCCTAACCTCATGCCATTCCCGACGACAGCCAAACCTCTCCCGACCGAATGCCCCGGTCAGACCCCCGGGCTGACGCCGGGTCGTTCCTTGCGCCCCCTCATCCACCCGCCTAGCTTGGACGCGACACGTCAGGACAGGTAGGTCGCCGATGACGCAGCCGCAGCACCCCCAGGACCGCGGAGCCGACGGCCGCCAGATCCACCTGGAGACCCACGGCCTCGACGTCATCGGGGACGCGGACCGCAAGGGCACCCCGAGCCATCTCTTCTGGCCCTGGTTCGGCGCCAACGTCAGCGTTCTCGGCCTCAGCTACGGCGCCTTCGCCCTCGGCTTCGAGATCTCCTTCTGGCAGGCCCTCACGGCCGGAATCCTCGGCATCGTCGCCTCGTTCCTGCTCTGCGGCCTCATCGCCGTCGCGGGGAAACGGGGCTCCGCGCCCACCATGGTGCTCAGCCGCGCCGCCTACGGAGTACGCGGCAACCGCCTGCCGTCCGTCATCTCCTGGATACTCACGGTCGGCTGGGAAACCGTACTCGCCTCGCTCGCCACCCTCGCCACCGCCACCGTCTTCAGCCGCCTCGGCTGGGGCGGCGGCACCGAGACCAAGGCCGTCGCCCTCCTCGTGGTCGCCGCGCTCACCGTGGTCGGCGGCGTCATGGGCTTCGACCTGATCATGCGCCTCCAGACCGTGATCACCGTCATCACCGGCGTGCTCACCCTGGCCTACGTCGGCCTCGTCGCCGACCACGTCCACTGGTCGACCGTCAGCTCCGTTCCGGCCGGCTCGCCCCAGCAGTTCATCGGCGCGCTGGTGTTCATGATGACCGGCTTCGGGCTCGGCTGGGTCAACGCCGCCGCCGACTACTCCCGTTACCTTCCGCGCTCCTCCTCCAGTCTGGGCGTCATCGGCTGGACCACGCTCGGCGCCTCCGCCGCCCCGCTGCTCCTGCTGGTCTTCGGCCTGCTGCTCGCCGGGTCCTCCGACGAGCTGAGCCTGGCCATCGCCGCCGACCCCATCGGCGCGCTGACCACCCTCCTGCCGACCTGGTTCCTCGTCCCCTTCGCCCTGGTCGCCGTGCTCGGCCTGGTCGGCGGCGCGGTGCTGGACATCTACTCCTCCAGCCTCGCGCTGCTCTCCGCCGGACTGCACGTGCCCCGCTACCTGGCCGCCCTCGTCGACGGCGTCCTGATGATCGCCGGCTCCGTGTACATCGTGTTCTTCGGCGGGGCCTTCCTCGGCGAGTTCATGGGCTTCCTCACCACCCTCGGCGTTCCCCTCGGCGCCTGGTGCGGAGTGATGCTCGCCGACCTCGTGCTGCGCCACCGCGACTACGACGAGGGCGACCTGTTCCGCCCCGACGGCCGCTACGGCGACACCCCCGCCCCGCCCCTCGCCCTCACCGTCGGCGCCACCGCGATCGGCTGGGGCCTGGTCACCAACACCGCCGCGGCCTGGCTGAGCTGGCAGGGCTACCTCCTCGGCCCGCTCGGCCTCGGCGGCCGGTCCGGCCAGTGGGCGTACGCCAACCTCGGTGTCCTCGTCGCGCTGGCCCTCGCCTTCCTCGGCACCCTGCTGCTGGGCCGGAAGCGGGTCCGCGCCCAGGAGGCACTCCCGCCGAGCCCGGCCCTGGTCCAGGGGATGTACGGCGCGTGAGGCCGGTACCGGGGCTGCCCGCCGCCATCGACATGCAGCGCGTCTTCGCCGACCCGGGCAGTCCGTGGGCCACCCCGCGTTACGCCGAGGCGGCCGCGGGGGTGGCGCGGCTCCTGTCCGCCTTTGAAGACCGGGCGCTGTTCACCCGGTTCCTCGCCGCTCCCGGCCGGCCGCCCTGGCCGCCGCCGACGCGGGCGTCGAGGCCGTGGTTGTCGCCGTCGCCGTCGCCTGCGCGGGCGTGGACGACGAGGCGCACGTCAAGGCGCTGCGCGTACTGGATCTTGGCCCTGGGGGGGGTGTGGCGGTCTGCCGTCCGATCGGGTGAACCGCCCGTGAAGGGCTCCGGCGCGGTGGAGACCTGTGCGCATGGTCCGTGGCCGGATGGGTACGCGGCCGGGAGCGCGCTCGGGCCCCGGTCCGGCGTGAGCCCGTACGACCGCACTACCTGGGGATGTGCCATGGAGACACCCGCGCACGACGACCTTCCGACGCCGACGCCCGCCCAGCAGGCGCTGGACGTGCTGGCCGCCAACACCGACGACCAGGCCGCCCTTGAGACCCTCGCGCACAGCGACGTGCTCGTCCCGATGCCCGACGAGGCCGTGGACGCGGAGGGCGCCGACTCCACCATGGTCGCGCTGCCGGTGCTCGAGCAGCCCGGCGGAGAGCAGGTGGTACCCGTCTTCACCTCGGAACTGGAGATGGCCGGGCTGCTGCCCTCCGTCTCCCGCTACCGCCTCATCCAGCTCGGCGCCCTCGCCTCCCAGTGGCCCGAGGAGGAGCTGTCGCTCACCATCGACGGCAGCTCGGACCACGGGCTGACGCTGACCTCGCAGGGCGTGCGTTCACTGTTGGCGCGCTGAATCGCCTGACGTATGGCGGAGTCGCACATGGCGGCTTCGCCATACGGGCGTGTCCGGGGGTATGTGGCGCGCCTATGTGTGGCGCACCCATGTGGGGAGCGTCTCTGTGGGCTGCGCCTGCGGGGGCTGCGCCTGTGTGGGCAGAACTCATGTGCCCTGCGCCCAGGTGCGAGCCGGAGGTCAGTCCGAGGAATCCGCCAGCATCCGCTCCAGCACGCCCCGCTGCAGCGGCAGCACCTCCGCGTGCAGCTCGCGGCCCCGGCGGGTGAGGCTGACCCACACTCCGCGCCGGTCCTCCGCGCACACCGTGCGCTCGACCAGCCCCTCCTTCTCCAGCCGTCCGATCAGCCGCGACAGCGCGGACTGGCTGAGGTGGACCCGGCCGACCAGGTTCTGCACCCGGCAGTGGTCGCCCTCGGCCGGCGCCTCCGTGGACAGGAGGTCCAGCACCTCGAAGTCGCTGGCACCCAGCCCGTGCGGGTGCAGGGCGCGATCTATCTCGCACATGGTGCGCGCGTGCACCGCGAGGATGTCCCGCCAACGTTCCTCGAGCCGGGCGCCCTCGCCCGTCTTCACTGCCATACCCGCACGGTAGCACCGTTCCAGCCAATCGTTGACTGTGCAACTAGTACCGGCGCAAGCCGCCGTACGGGCGACCCCGCCCCCCGGCCTCAGCGCGTCTCCTCGTGGCCCGCGCCGCTCTCCGTCGGGTACCGGACAACCCGCCCCGAGAGCCGGACGCGCCACCGTCGCCTGCGCCACAGTGGGACCACGGGACACGAGCAGCCCAGGAGCCGGGGGAGGGGGGTGCACGCATGACGGGCACTCCCTCGGGCCGGATACGGCAGACCGTCCTGCACTGGCTCAAGGACCCGGCCGCCCATTTCCCCCCGGCGAGCCTCGATCCCCTCGGCGCGGGTGTCACCCCGCGCGCGGTCGCCGCCAAGCTCGGCGTGCCCCGCCGTACGGCCGCCGCCCATCTCGACTTCCTCGCCCGCCTCGGCCTTCTGCGCAGCAGGCGCCGGCTGCTGCGCACCTACTACCGCCGCGACGAGGCCCGGATCGCCGAAGTGGCCCAGCTCTTCGAGAAGAACTGGTGACCCTCACTTCTCGGGCAATACGGGCGTCCACGGTAAGAAGTCGTTGTGAGGGTGGTGGGTTCCGCCCGCAGCACGGGTGGCGGCGTTCCGTCCCACACCCCTGGTGCCTCTACGCTGCCGTACGCGCGGGCGGCGCTCCGGAGCGGTCCGCGCCGGTGCAGTACGGGCGCGCCAAGACGTGTCCGCACCGCCGTCGGACCCCCTCTCCCCAGAACTGGAATCCATGAGTGCCATCTCTGTCGGTCAGGCCGTCGTCCTCGGAGTAGTCGAGGGGGTGACCGAGTTCCTTCCGGTGTCCTCCACCGGTCACCTGAAGATCGCCGAGGGACTCATGCACATCCCCGTGGACGACAAGTCCGTGGTCGGGTTCTCCGCGGTGATCCAGGTCGGCGCCATCGCGGCCGTGCTCCTGTACTTCATCAAGGACATCAAGCGGATCGTCAGCGCCTGGTTCCGGGGCCTGTTCAACTCCGAGGAGCGCTATCACCACGACTACAAGTTCGCCTGGTGGGTGATCGCGGCCACCGTCCCGATCGTCGTCGTCGGACTGGCGGCCAAGCCGCTGATCGACGGTCCGCTCGCCTCCCTCTGGGTGGTCGCCGGCTCGCTGATCGTGGGCTCCGGCGTCATGTGGGCAGCCGACCAGATGGGCCGCCACAAGCGCGGTGAGGACGACACCTCGTTCAAGGACGCGATGCTGGTCGGCTGCTCGCAGATCCTCGCGCTGCTCTTCCCCGGCTTCTCCCGCTCCGGCGCCACCATGTCGACGGGGCTCATCCTCGACCTCGACCGGGTCGCCGCCACCCGCCTCTCCTTCTTCCTCGGCATCCCGGCCCTCACCGGCGCCGGTGTCTACGAGCTGAAGGACGCCCTGGGCGCCGGCGTGGGCGCCGCCCCGCTGGCGGTCGGCACCGTCGTCTCCTTCGTCGTCGCCTACGCCTCCATCGCCTGGCTGCTGAAGTTCGTCGCCAAGCACTCGTTCAACGCCTTCGTGATCTACCGGATCGTCGTCGGCGTGGCGCTGATCGGCCTGCTGGCCACCGGCACGCTCAGCAACTGAGGCGAGCGCGTCACCGCACGGGGTGCGGACGTCCGGACGAGCCGGGCGTCCGCACCCCGTCGGCGTCCCGGATCGTCCCGCCTTGACAGGTTCTGGCCTCAGACCGCACCATCGCCCGGTGAACCTGTCAGACAGCCAGACAGGTGGTCCGGCCCCCCGACGCGTCAGCGCCCTGGAAGCGGTCCTCGGCCACCTCCGCGGCGCCATCGAGCGCGGCGAGTACCCGATCGGCGACAAGCTGCCCTCCGAGGCCGAGCTGTGCCGCACCCTGGAGGTCTCCCGGCCAGTCGTCCGCGAGGCCCTGCGCGCCCTGCACACCATGGGGCTCACGGTCTCCCGCACCGGCAGGGGCACGTTCGTCGTCGCCGACGCGGTGCAGGACCCCACCTTCGGCGACTACACGGCGGGTGACCTGCTGGAGGTCCGCCGGCACGTCGAGGTCCCGGTCGCCGGGTACGCCGCGCGGCGCCGTACCCCGGAGGACCTGGACCGGCTGACCCTGCTCCTGGACCGCATGGAGCGGGAGACGGACACCGCCGCCTGGGTCGCCATGGACACTCTCTTCCACCTCGCCGTCGCTGAGGCCGCCCACAACCCGGTCTTCCGCAAGGTGATCGAGGAGATCCGGGACGCCCTCGCCCGCCAGTCGGCCTTCCTCACCGAACTGGGCGGCCGCCGCGAGCAGTCCGACCGCGAGCACCGCGCACTCGTCGACGCGCTCGCCGCGGGCTCCGAGGACGATGCCGTCGCCGCCATGACCCACCATCTCGACCGGGTCGCCACGACCCTCACCCGAATCGTCCGCCCCACCGGCACCGCCACACCCCCGGCGCTGCCCGTACCGGGCGGCCCCGAGACCACCGGAGCCGACGCGTGACCCATGTCCAGGCCCTCCCCGACCCCGTGACCCCGGCAGCGACACGGGCCGGCTCCCTCCTGGGCGCCCCCCTCCTGCGCGAGCCGGGCCACGCCCCCGTCGTCCACCTGGTGCGCGGTGGTGTGATCGAGGGCGTCCACCACGGCTCGGTCGTCGTTCTCGGCGCAGACGGCGAGGTGCGGTTCCGGCTCGGCGACATCGAGGCCGCCTTCTACCCGCGCTCCGCTCTCAAGCCCCTCCAGGCCGTCGCCATGCTGCGGGCGGGCCTGCCCCTCGACGGCGACCTGCTCTCCCTGGCCGCCGCCAGCCACTCCGGCGAGGAACGCCACCTCGACGGCACCCGGCGCATCCTGGACCTCGCCGGACTTGCCGAGGCCGAGCTGCGCAACACCCCCGACATGCCGTTCGACCCCGTCGTCCGCGACAGCTGGGTCCGCGAGGGCCGGGGCCCGTCCCGGCTCGCGCAGAACTGCTCCGGCAAGCACGCCGCCATGCTGTGGACCGCGAAGCTCAACGGCTGGTCCCTGGACGACTACCTCGACCCGGCCCACCCCCTCCAGCGGGCCGTCGCCGGGACGGTCGAGGACCTCACCGGCCAGCGGATCGCGCACGTCACCGTCGACGGCTGCGGCGCGCCCCTGTTCGCCGTCTCCCTGCAGGGACTCGCCCGCGCCCTCGCCCGCATCACCACCGCCGCCCCCGGCACGCCCGAGGCCCGCGTGGCGGACGCGATGCGCGAGCACGCGGAGATGGCCTCCGGAGTCCGCCGTGACGTGGCCGCCCTGATGCGGACCGTGCCCGGCCTGCTCGCCAAGGACGGCTTCGAGGGCGTGCAGGTGGCCGCGCTGCCCGACGGCCGCGCCATCGCCGTGAAGATCGCGGACGGCGCCGACCGGGCCCGCGTCCCCGTCGCCGCGGCCGCCCTCGCCCACGCCGGAGTCGACCCGGACCTCCTCACGGAGTTCGCGGGCGCACCCCTGCTGGGCGGGGGGCGGCCGGTGGGAGCGGTGCGTACGGTGCCGGCGCTGGACCTCGCCTCCTGACCGGTCAGGCTTTGGTGCCGCTGCCGCTCCCGGTGTCCTTGCCGCTCTTGCTGCGCAGGGCCAGGGTGACGCCGGCCGCGCCGAGGACGACGATGCCGGCGATGGTCGCGGTCCGCGTCCAGTCGGTGTCGTCGTCCGGTGCCGGGGAGGTGGCGGCCGCCACGGGGATCGCGGAGTGCGTGGGCTGAGGGGTGGCGCGCAGCCCGTCCAGCGAGCCCACCGGGTCCACCCGTCCGGCCGCGGCGAAGCCCCAGTCCAGCAGTTGGCGCGCCTCCTCGTACACGGCCAGTCCGCCGCCCTCCTGAGGGTTCATCACCGTGACCACCAGCGTGCGGCCGCCCCGGCGGGCGGCGGCGACCAGGGTGTTGCCCGCGTTGCTGGTGTAGCCGTTCTTGATCCCGATGATGCCGGGATACGGGGCGACGCCGTCCTCGCCGCTCAGCAACCGGTTGGTGTTCTCGATGGCGAACGGCCAGCCGTCACCGGGGAACTCGGCCTGCACGGTGGAGCAGTACCGGGCGAAGTCGGGGTTCTGCAGCCCGGCCCGCCCGAACACCGCCAGGTCGAACGCCGAGGACACCTGGCCGGGGGCGTCGTAGCCGTCCGGGGAGATCACATGGGTGTCCATGGCGCCCAGCGTGCGGGCCTTGGTCTGCATCTTCGCGACGGTGGTGTCCACACCGCCGTCCAGGGCCGCCAGTACGTGCACGGCGTCGTTGCCGGAGCTGAGGAACACCCCGCGCCACAGGTCAGCCACCTGGTAGGTGTGGCCCTCCTCCACACCGACCAGGCTGCTGCCCTCGCCGACGTCCGCCAGTTCCTGGTAACTCACCTTGTGCTGCTGGGTCGCGGGCAGCGTCGGCAGGACGGTCAGGGCGAACAGGGTCTTCAGGGTGCTCGCGGGCGGCAGCTTGCGGTGCGCCCCGTCGGCGGCGAGCACGTCGCCGCTGTCGGCGTCGGCCACCAGCCAGGAGAGCGCCGAGAGCTGCGGTGTCTCGGGTGCACCGGCGCGCGGGCGCACCTGGACGCCGGAGCCGTAGAGCAGGGACGGCTGCGGGACGGCCGCCCGTGGTGCGGGTGGCGCGGGTTCCCCGCCGCTTCCGGTGGCGGCGGCCGCGGGCGCGAGGGCCAACGCTCCCACCATGCACAGGGAACAGAGGGAAACGGTCGCCCGACGTGAGAATCCGGTGCTCATATGATCAACGTAGGAAGGTCGGCGAGGTGCGGCGAGCTGCCCGCGCCGGACGGCTGACCCGAGCAACCCGGATGCCGCACTCGGGGTCCGTGCGGCGGTGCGCCCT
The DNA here is from genome assembly GCF_009865595.1 of Streptomyces sp. SID1328. Taxonomy (NCBI): domain Bacteria; kingdom Bacillati; phylum Actinomycetota; class Actinomycetes; order Kitasatosporales; family Streptomycetaceae; genus Streptomyces; species Streptomyces sp. SID1328. Next base: position 13,204 of record NZ_WWKH01000354.1, read on the forward strand.
GAGTGGCCGCTGTGGGTGTGCTGTGAACACACCCCTATAGCTACTGAGGTGTGACCGAGCGACATGGTAGGGCGCCCCATGGTGCGGCGCCCCACGTGCCCCGCCCTCATGACCAGTGTCCGGATGCCGTAACGATCCCGGTCGAGGGGGATACTTGTGCGCGTACTGTGCCCTATCGTCACGACATGTCCACGCCACCGCAGCAGCCCGCGCAGCCGGCCGACCGGCCGCCGCAGCCCGGACCGCCCGCGCAGCAGCCCTCCGTCCCGCCCCAGCCGACCGCGTACCCCTACCCGAGCCCGCAGTCCGCGCCGCCGGT